>NZ_MAON01000012.1:0-19689 GCF_001922505.1 Staphylococcus sp. MB377
AATAAGCGGGCATTTCCATAATTTTAAGTAAAGTAATCGTTGAGGTTTTCTTACCATTTTTTACTATAGAGAAATTTTCATTTTTAGTTGAACAATTTTCACAATGTGTAGGTTGATAAGTGAGCTCAGCATAGTAAAATAAGCTCATTCGTCCTTTGTGCTTTTTCTCAATCACTTCATCTGAAAAATTTAGATTTTTATCTTTAATTCTTAATGTATTTAATATAGACTTACACATAGGCGCATTACCTTTCTTTTTTATTTTGTGTGGTAACTAATAATTATAGAGGTAATTGCGCCATTTTTGTATTCAAACATAAAAATTGGACTGATGGTTTTTAGTCATCAGTCCAATTTATTATAGAGCCTTTAAATATAATTTTAAACGTTGTATATTGGTTTACTTCGCTGTCAACAGTTATATATCCACCATATTGTTGTACTATCTTCTCAGCAATTGCAAGCCCTAAGCCATTGCCACCCTGACTTCTTGCGCGGGATTTATCAACTCTATAAAAACGATCAAAAATAAACTCCTGATCTTCTTTAGGAATACCAAGACCATGGTCTGTAATTTCAATACTAATTTGTTTGTTTCTTAATTGAGTAGCTATCTCGATTTGCTTATTATCTTTGTCATACTTCATTGCATTATCAATAAAAATAAGTAATAGCTGTTCAAATTGATGGCGATTAATCTGTAATGTTAATGGTTTCTTTGATAGATGCGTTTTAAATTGATAATCTGGATGTAATTGTTTTAAAGATTTAATACGTGAACGAATTTCTTCGTTAATATTTACTTCTTCAAATTCTAATGACTGAATATTAACTTTGTCTTTAGTCAATAATAATAATTCTTCAACCAACTTCGTTATTCGATTCATTTCCTCTAATGAAATATTAAGAGACTCTTCAAGTACAGCTGGGTCTTTTTTACCCCAACGTTGAATTAAATTTAAATGACCTTGAATGATTTGTAGCGGCGTGCGTAACTCGTGAGAAGCATCTTCAACAAATTGACGCTGTTGGTTAAATGATTCCTCAATTTGGTACATCATATCATTAAAGGTATCGATTAAATTATCTGTTTCTTCATAGTTCGTCTTGAGTTCAAGTTTATTTTGAAATCCATCTCGTCGTATTTGAATCATCTTGTTCGACATGGTTACGAGTGGCTTAGTTAATTGCGTTGAAAAAATATAACTAATACCCGCCATAATGAAAGTTGCCAACAAACCAAATGCAATGGCTACAAAATATAGAGAACGAACGACATTGTTATATCCTTCAAGGGAGTGAATTAAAACACTATAGCCTTCAAAACGTCCACTATGTATTGGTTCTGTAATAATTAAGTAAGGGATTCCATTATGCTTTGAAATTTGAATCGTTTCAGGATCAACAAAATCAATATCAGGTTTAAAATTAATCATATTTTCATTTGAGGATTGCATTAATTGTTTACCATTTCGATCGTAAATGATGGCTTCTTCAAAATTCTCCAACATAGCAGTCAAATCTAATGTAGTAATATTATTCATAGATCGTGATTCTACTAAATTAACGATATCATTTGAACTGTGTTCAGCCTCATCAATCTCACCGTCTCTTAAGGTATCTTTTAAAAAGAAGATTATAACAAGACAGAAAAGAATAATTGTGCTAAACATGATTAACGTTGTAATCATCATCCACTTATATTTTAAAGTACCCTTTTTAATCATCTAATCACGTACCCAACACCACGAACGGTTTCAATCGTTTTATCTTTACCATAAGGTTTAAGTTTGTTGCGTAAATATCGAATATAAACATCTACGACATTCGTCTCAACTTCACTGTCATAGCCCCAAACATGATCTAAGATTTGTTCTCTTTGTAGTACACGGTTTCTGTTGGTTGCTAATAAATATAGTAAGTCATATTCAGTTTTAGTGAAATCTAACTGTTCTCCATTAATTGTGACATTAAAAGCATCGACGTCTATTTTAATGCCATTGATATCAATGATATCCTTTTGAGGTTGACGACGGAGTACTGCACGAATGCGTGCAAATAGTTCTTCAATTTCAAAGGGTTTTACAATATAATCGTCAGCACCGTAATCTAAACCGGTCACTTTGTCATATGTATCGCTTTTAGCCGTAATAATAATGATAGGCGTTGATTGTTCTTGTCTGACACGGCGACATATTTCTAAGCCATTTATATTTGGTAACATTAAATCTAATATAATTAAATCGTAATTATTACTTAATGCTTTATCGAGCCCTGCTTGTCCTTCATATTCTATATCTACACTATAATTATCATGAGTTAGTTCTAGTTCTAAGAAGCGGGCTAAATTTTGTTCATCTTCTACAATAAGTATATTAGTCATTATTATTTTTACCTCTTTTATTATGTATTAATCATATTTTAAATAACTAAAATGAGTTAAATCAATGATGCGTTTTCGAATGCATATTCTTATAATATAAGCTATATTTTATCACAGTAAAGACTGAAATTAGAGAATGGATTTAAATTGTAATGATATAATCAAATTTAAATGAGAATTTTTCGCAATTATAATTGACAATGATTATCAATGATGTATAATAATATTTGAAAATGATTATCAATACCGAATAAGACAATTCCCCCCACATATATTTCGTTCTTAAAGGATTGGTCATTTTCAAGTTATTCCCCTTTTATATGCCCGTAAAAGACTAACGTTAAAGTTTCAAACTTACTTTAAACGTTTTAATAAAAAGCAGTGAATCTAATGCCGAGGTTCATTGCTTTTTTTATTTAGTTTATTTAGTTATTCTGATTTGATTAAATCTTTTGAGTATCTACCAATTCAAATAGCTTATATTTAATCCTTAAAAAAATCGAGATACATTCTCGCGTTTTAAGAATGTATCTCGATATATTTTACGTAGTTGTTGGATATAAATGATTTTTAAGTATTAATGTTGATAGAACAATACAAAAAGCACCGCCAATTATACCAGCAATGACATCTGTAGGATAATGCACACCTAAATATACTCTTGAAATAGAAATCAGAAGAATAAATAATGCGCATAATCCTATAATAATTCCTTTATTATTACCTGATGCTTTTCTACTTGCTATGAACATCGCACTACCAAAGAATGATGTTGACCCCATAGCATGGCCACTAGGAAAGCTAAATCCAGATATATCAATTAACCGTAATAATGTTGGACGCTCTCGGTCAAAAATATTCTTCAGTAATGGATTTAATATACTTGAAAGAGACATAACAATCACAAAGAATAGCGCTTCGATTTTAAAGCGTTTTAACATTAAATATGCGACTAACATTAAAGATAGACAGACCATTGCCCATACTTCTCCTAGTTTAGTGGCACCCAAGAGGATAGAAGTAGTGATGAAACTTTCAGATGAATAAATAAATTCATATACTTCAGTATCAATCCATTTACCCAGTCTAGACTCATGGAAGGATGCAATGATACCAAATATTAAGGTAAAAACGATTAGCAAAGTAATACGTTTCGTACGATTCATTGTCTGCACCTCCTGAGTTTATAGAGCGTCCTTTAAAATTTTATTAAATAGATCTTCTTTCGTATAACTTTCTGTGTAAGTCTGCATTTGTTTAATGATTGACTCTCGATCATTTTCAATTTCTTTAAGTTGTTCTAATAATTTAACCTGTGTAAGTTGATCTTCAGGGATGGTTCTACCGTACCCTTTAGATTCAAAATTCTCAGCATTATCAATTTGATCACCACGTGATTGGTCAAGTCCTAAAGGTATTAATAACATAGGAATACGCAATGTTAAAAATTCATAAATAGCATTAGATCCTGCACGGCTAACTACAGTATCTGTAACAGCTAATAAATCTGTTAACTCTTCTTTAACAAATTCATACTGAACATAGCCTTTAGCATCAATACTAGAATCAACTAGTCCATGACCTGTTAAATGAATAATTTGATAGTCTTGAAGTAATGCTTCTAAATTTTCACGTATAGCTTGATTAAGCTTTTTACTACCTAAGCTACCACCCATGACGAGTAATACTTTTTTTGAGGCATCGAAACCTGTTAACTGGTAACCACGTGATTGATTACCTTCTTTTAAGTCTTGTCGAATGGTAGCGCCAACGAAGTCTGCTTTATCTTTAGGTAAATATTTTAATGTATCTTCAAAAGTTGTATAGATTTTTTTAGCAAATTTCAGTGAAATTTTATTAGCTAAGCCTGGTGTTAAATCCGATTCATGTATAATTGTTGGAATGTTTAGTGAGCGTGCAGCTATTACTACGGGAACTGAAACAAATCCTCCCTTAGAAAATAATAGATCTGGTTTCTCTCTTTTTAATACTTTGCGTGCATCAATAACACCTTTTAAAACTTTAAATACGTCTTTCGCATTATCAACTGATAGATATCGACGTAATTTACCGCTAGATATTGGATAATATTTAATGTTAGGTAATTGTGATTCAATCATTTCACGTTCTATACCTGTTTTAGAACCAATATAAAATGCGTCGTGCCCTTTATCAGTAGCTGTTGGAATTAAACTTAAATTGACCGATACATGTCCAACAGTACCGCCACCGGTAAATGCTATTTTAGACATAGTAATTAACCTCTATTCTTAAATGTTTTTATAATATGCGTAGAATGGTGCGCCTCTATCAAATGGATGATAGTCAATTTCTGCTTCACCGACTTTTATGAAACCAAATTTTTCAAAGAGTCCTTGTGCTGGCTTATTTAGAGCAAAAGTATCAGTTAAAAGAACATGGATATTATGTTCTTCAGCTAACTTAACTGCGAAATCAAATAACTCAGTAGCTGCTCCTTTATACTGTTGTGATCCAGCAAGTCTATGAATGACATAGGCACCTTCACGATCGATTGGCCATTCTAACTCATCATACCATTCTGATTGTTGTTGGTCGACCACGATAAAGCCATAAATTGTGTCATTTTCTTCCAACACATATAGTGTTTCGGTATTGATGTCTTCTTCAAAGTGTTCTGTAACTGGATATTTATCATCCCATTGATTATTATTAAATTCTTTCATTAATTTTTTGGCTTCTTCAACTAAAGTTTCTATTTGTGAAATATCTTGCATATTACCTAGTCTTATCATTGTTTTTGACACACCTCTTTATTTTAGTTTATTAATTAATTCATCTAAAACTTTATCTTCTTTATTAGCTTTTTCAACTAATAACTGTGTAAATTTCTCATTAGTGTTTTTATCGAATTTACCATTTAATGATAATTCATGTTCTGATTGGAATTTTTTAATAGCTGATTCCAAATTTGTATCAAATTGTTTAGAATCATTGTTAACGTCGTAGCCTAATGCATCTAAACCGATTTTGATAGATTTCACGTATTTTGTATTGTCACCAACAGAATAAGATTTATCAGTTGGAATGACACTGATAGATTGATATTTAGGTGAAGCTATTTTTGTATCAGGTTGTATACCTTTCCCATGAATATAATGACCATCAGGTGTTAACCATTTCATTTGTGTATATTTCAATAATGAGCCATCTTTAAATTCACGAGTTGTCTGTACTATTCCCTTACCAAAAGTTTTTGAACCGTAAACTTTAGCTTTTTTGTGGTCTCTCATTGCACCAGTAAATACTTCTGATGCACTGGCAGAACCTTCATTTACTAAGATACTAACTTTCATGTCTTTAGCTTCTTTAGAAGCGTCATTTGACGTTTTGATTGATTCTGTGTCATCGCCTTTTTCAAGTTTTACAACTGTCTGATCTTTATCTATAAAGATATTAGCCATTTTTACGGCTTCATCAAGTAGACCACCAGGATTATTTCTTAAATCTAATACTATATTACGAACACCGTCTTTATGAGCTTTAATAATAGCAGATTTAAGTTCGCCTGCAGTATTATCTTGGAATTTGTTTATAGTAAATACTCCAATGTTGTCTTTCTTCTTATATTCCACGCTTTTTACATGGATTTTACCACGTTTAATTTTAATTTCTTTTTCTTGAGAACCACGTTTTATTGTTAGTTTGACCATTGTTCCCTCTTTACCACGTACTAATTTTACTACTTGCTCTAAAGGTTTGCCTACTACGGATTTTCCATCCACTTTAGTAACAACATCTTTTGGTTGGATACCGGCTTTTTCAGCAGGAGAATCTTTCATTGGACTTGTAATCATAATTTGTTTATCTTTTTTTTGCATTTCTGCACCAATACCTACAAAGTCGCCTGAAACATCTTCATTAAAGCTTTTCGTTTCATCTTTAGTCATATAATCTGAATAAGGATCTTTAAGTTCTTTAACCATGCCATCTATAGCAGCCTCAGATAATTTACTAGCATTTTGTTTTTTGTAGTAATCATTATTCAGTGTCTTATAAGCATATTCAATTTTTTTAATTTCTTGACGTTCATCTTTAGTTAATCCACTTATTTTGTGACTGATACCAATTGTAGCAGCAACTGTAATACCAGCTGTAATAATGATAACTCCTAATAAAAGTACTATAATTTGCCAAGTTTTAAAATTGATTCTTTTATTAGAAGATGTTTCATTTTTATGTTTGGAGTCTATACTACTTTGTTTTTCCTCAGAATGTTGACTCATAAAACCACTTCCTCATATAACATCTTATGAATTTATAATTTCATCTAAAAAGATAATATAAGTATGTCGTTACTTAGACACAAACGCAACTTTTAAGAATTAAGTTGAATAAAAAGCACAAAAGGAGTGGGACAGAATTCATAATGAATTCGTTCCACCCCCGAAAAGATGACTAGAATTGAGAAAGGCTTGATATACTTCTCATTTAGCTAGCTGTTATGAAATTTTTAATGCAATTTTAATATGATACATGTGCTAATCACATTACTGAGTAAGTCAGAATTTTAACCATTCTGTATACTCTTCATATAAATCATCAAACACTGACATGGGTACTGATATGTCGCTTTGCATTTCAATATAGTCAGACAATTGATTGAAATCTTTTTCATGTTTTGGAAAAGACAAATCATTAAATATTTCTTCAGCTAATTCTCCCTTGCTATCTTTACGCCCTCTAACCGTTAGAGCAAATTGATAGAATGAATGTTCTTTCATTAGCTCATTGTCACATCAACAATTTTAGTTTCACCTTTAATGACTGCTTTAACATCATTAACGTGAATTGATTCAGTTTGATCTGAATTTGTAATAATAATTGGTGAAATAACATCTTTCGCATTATTTCTAATATATTCTAGATCAAATTTAAGTAATGGATCACCAACTTGAACAGTGTCGCCACTACTTACTAAGATTTCGAAACCTTGACCATCTAATTGAACAGTGTCTAAACCAATATGAACTAATATTTCTAAACCATTATCTGCTTTAAGTCCTATTGCGTGTTTAGTTGGAAATACATTGTCAACTTTACCTTCAATTGGAGAAACAACTTCTCCTTCAGTTGGGTTAATACCAAAGCCTTCGCCCATCATTTTTTGTGCAAATACTGGATCTGGAATATCCTCAATATTAATATATTCGCCAGTTAGTGGTGCATAGATTTCAATTTCTTTATTAACTTCTTTACCTTTACCAAATAATTTTTTAAACATAATTAGTCACTCCTATTTTTCAAAATGCGGAATTAAATCTCCATATCCAAGTTCTTCTAACTTATCATAAGGGATAAATTGAATCGCTGCGGAATTAATACAATAACGTAGTCCACCACTTTCTTTCGGACCATCGTTGAATACATGACCTAAATGACTGTTAGCATCTTCCGATCTAACTTCTGTTCTAATCATACCAAATGTTTTGTCTACGAGTTCAATGATTTCATTATCATCAATTGATTTAGAGAAACTTGGCCAACCACAATTAGATTCAAACTTTTCCTCAGAAGTAAACAATGGTTTGCCCGAAATTTTATCTACATAAATACCCTTATCAAAATGATTCCAATATTCATTTTGAAATGGAGGTTCAGTACCATTTTCTTGAGTAACTAAATATTCCATTTCATTTAATTCATTTTTAGCTTTTTTAATCATTTTGAGACCCCCAATGTGTTTCGATAAATGATTTTCTTCCTGATCCACGTTGATATTGCTCATAATGAGCAGGGTTTTTCTTGTAATAATCTTGATGATAGTCTTCAGCAGGATAAAAGTTTTTGTATGGAAGAATTGGCGTTATAACAGGTTTTTTAAAAATACCTTCTTCATTTAATTGTTGTATTTTAAGTTCAGCTGCTTTCTTTTGCTCTTCATCATGATAAAAGATAGCCGGTTCATAGCTTTCTCCTCTATCAAAGAATTGACCACCGCCGTCTGTAGGGTCAAAAGTTTTAAAATATACATCTAAGATATTTTCAAAGGACGTAATGTCTGAGTTGAACTGAATTTGAACAGCTTCCCTATGTCCAGTTTGATTAGTACAAACTTGTTCATACGTTGGATTTTCAACATGACCTCCACTATATCCAGATACTACCTCTTCAATACCGGGATATGATGTAAAAGGCTTAACCATACACCAGAAACATCCTCCAGCTAAAGTTGCATATGCCATATTACTACCTCCTCTGTCATTATTTAAATTTACGATATAAATACTATTATTTAAAGTAATCTACTCACATTGATGAATTTTATTAAAAGAACAATAGGAAGTAAACAATGAGATTAATTTGATTCACGAACAACAACCAAGCCGATTGCTCCTTGACCAGTATGAGTTGAAATAACTGGTGTCGTTACATTAACATCATATTTCTGTTGGCCGAATACCTCATCAAATTGCAACTTGAGCTTGTTAACAAAGTCAAGAACGTTTGCGTGAGCAACACCAATCGATTTAATTTTATTTTTATCGATAAATTCTGAAATTTCTTTTTTTAGATATTGAATACTAGAATTTTGTGTACGTGCATTATGTACGATTTCTAAATATCCATCTTCTAAAGTGCCGACGGGTTTAATTTTCATTATATTACCAATAAAACCTTTTGTCTTACTTATGCGCCCACCTTTAATTAATTGATTTAATTGTCCAATTACAACAAAGAGTTTAGTGTTCTTTTGTAATTCTTTGAGTTTGTCTACGATTTGATTAGACGAAAGATTCGTATTAATTAATTCAACAAGTCGTTGGATTTGGTAGCCGAGTCCGAATGAAATAGATTTGGAATCAATTACGGTTACTTTAGTGTCAACCATATCACTGGCTTGCAAAGCAGTTTGGTATGTACCGCTTAGACCTGATGACATATGGATACTAAAGATTTCAACATCCTCTTTACCAAGTTCTTCGTATAGTTCAATAAATTTCCCGATTGGTGGTTGGCTTGTTTTTACGTCGGCATCTTCCTCAATTCGTTGAATATAAGCCTCAGATGTAATATCTATTTGATCAACAAATGATTTTCCGTCAATCGTTAAGCTTAAAGGTACTACGTGTATATTATTTTGTTTTAGATATTCATGTGATAAATCTGATGTAGAATCCGTCACGATAATTTGTTTAGTCATAAGTGCCTCCGGTATATCAATTTAATTTAATGTTTACGTACTAAATGTAAAAACGTATGTGGAATTGTATTTTTCTCATCTAACTCTCCGTCTACCGATGACTCTACTTCCCATTTTTCAAAAGTATAAGGTGGGAAAAATGTATCGCCCTGATGTTTACCATCAACAACAGTAATGTACATATCATCTACTTTATCAATCATTTCTTCAAATAATGATTGACCACCAAAGATGAAAATGTGACCTTCTAATTTGTAAATATCATCTATAGAATGAATCACATCTACACCATCAACGTTAAACGTTGTGTCACTCGTTAACACTACATTTCTTCTGTTAGGAAGCGGTTTACCAATTGACTCAAATGTTCTTCTCCCCATCACTAGTGTATTTCCAGTTGATAATTTTTTAACATGTTTCAAATCATTAGGTAAATGCCACGGTAAATCATTATTATATCCAATAACGCGTTGTTCATCATGTGCTACTAAAATTGATAAAGTCATATTTCCCCTCCGTATGAAAAAATTGTTTATATTAATAACCGCAAAATTTCAGCCTATTATACTGCAATAGGTGCCTTAATTGCAGGGTGTGAGTTATATCCAATTAATTCTAAATCTTCGTAATTGATATCGAAAATGGATGCATTTGAATTAATTTTTAAAGTTGGCGGATCAAAACTGTTTCTAGACAATTGTGTTTTTATTGCTTCAATATGATTAGAGTAAATATGTGCGTCACCAAAAGTATGCACAAATTCTCCAACTTCAAGATCACATTCTTTTGCTATTAAATGTGTTAATAATGCATAGCTAGCAATATTAAATGGTACACCTAAGAAAATATCTGCACTTCGTTGATACAATTGACAACTTAATCTGCCATCTTGAACATAAAATTGGAACATAGTATGACATGGTGGCAAAGCCATGCTATCTATTTCTGTTGGATTCCATGCTGAGACAATATGTCGGCGAGAATTTGGACTATTTTTAATTTGTTCAATAACTGTTTTAAGTTGATCAAAGTGGTTACCTTCTTTATCTACCCAATCTCTCCATTGTTTACCATATACATTACCTAAATCTCCGTATTTTTTTGCAAATGAGTTATCATTTAAAATGTGTTGTTTGAATTTAGACATTTCTTCTTTATACAGTTCATTAAAATTATCATCTTGTAGTGCTCTATGACCAAAATTGGTCATATCAGGACCATGATAATCATTAGATTGCACATATTTTTCGAAGGCCCACTCATTCCAAATATTATTATTATATTTTAGTAAGTATTGTATATTTGTATCGCCTTTAATAAACCATAATAATTCTGTAGCGATAAGTTTGAAAGATACTTTTTTTGTTGTAAGTAATGGGAAACCCTTAGATAAATCAAATCGTAACTGATGACCAAATTTAGAAATAGTACCGGTATGAGTACGATCATCCCGTTGATTACCAATTTCTAATATTTCTTCGCATAAAGCATGATAAGCTGAATCAAAGGAATTTAACATTTTGCTCATCTCCTAGAATTGTTTATATTACTGAATATTATACTAGATAATGCGTATTTATAAAATTAAAATAAAAAAATCCCAAATATAAAATTAGTTTTTAATTTTATATTTGGGATTGAAAAGTGAGTCCTTATTTATTCAATTCAAGTTTATACCCTTAATTTAGGATTACAATAGTAACTCTGAGTGTATTCTTTAATAAGGATGACTCAAATTATTTAAAATTATACTGCTTAACAGTTTTCGTCAAATGCATCTTTAATATCCATACAGATATCTTGAATGTCACGACCTTCGATATATTCCCTAGGGATAAAATGTTTTAATTCTGTTCCTTTAAATAAAGCGTAGGATGGACTTGATGGAACTTGTTGGATGTACTCTCGCATCGCTTGAGTTGCTTCTTTATCCTGTCCAGCAAATACAGTGATTTTATTTGTTGGTTTTTTGTCATTTTGCTTTGCTACGGCAACAGCTGCAGGTCTGGCTAAGCCAGCAGCACAACCACATGTAGAGTTAATTACTACAAATGTTGTATCTTCTTCGTTAACATTTTTCATATAATTTGATACATCTTCACTTGTTTCTAAACTTTCAAAACCATTTTCAGTGAGTTCAGCTCTCATTTGTTGTGCTAATTCTTGCATATATTGTTCATAAGGATTCATAATTTTCACTCCTAATTTAATTTTACTTTAACATAATTATTTATTTCGATTAGCTATTTGTTTCCATACAGAACCTAGTGCCTCATTACCATTTTCAATTCTAGAAATTGCCATCTCAATTTGAAGTTTGACCTCATAAGCAGGATCATTAGCGTGTGACTTTAGGCTAGGTAATTGTTCAGGTCCGCCTTCATCAAATAGAAACATAGCAGCTCTCCAGCGTACAATTTTTTGCGGATCATTTAAGGCTTTTTCCATTTCAGGCAGAGCCTCTTTAAAACCTAAATCACTTAAGCAATCTCCAGCAGTGCGTCTAACAGCTGGACTCTTATCATGCAAGCCTTTATATAAGTATGGAAGAATTTCTTTATCTTCAATCATGCCTATTAATACTATAGCTTGTCGTCTTAGGGGTGCTTTATCTTCTTGTAAAGCTTCATCTAATAAGTCAATATTTTGAAATGTAGGTGTTGGAAATTCTTTTAACATTCTTAATTTATCTTTCCAATCAGTAGCCTCTTTATATTCATTTAAAGTTACATGGTGATATTGTTGTTGCGGAATAACAATATCAGTTTCTAATGCAGTTTGAACTAGAGATGCTAACTTTTCAGATGGATATAAAGCAATGATTTCTTCGTACACTTCATTCATAACTTCTTCTAAATCACCGTATCTAACTCCCAAATCTTGCCATTTACGTAAAAACACAACATTGTCTCCATCTTTTTGAGCTTTTAACATACTCTCAACAAAATAGTCCGGCAACTGCTTACGATTTTCATCTGAAGTCGTAGTGAGTTTAATTTGATATGGAATACCTTTAAACATAAGTGCTTCAGCTTTAATCTCTCCATAGTGTTCATCAAGCTTTTGTGATGAATCTATAAATGACTCACTATTTAAAGTTGAAGTGATTTGAGGTAAGACCACTTCCCAATCGGATTTAGGCTCTTTATCAATAGCTAAGAAGTCCATCACATAAAATATAGATTTGACACCGTCAATTGCTAATAAATCATTAATAAATTGTGGTTGTTGTTCTTCTATGTATGTGAATGTATTAGATTTATTATCTTCCCTTTTGTTAGATAATACGATTTTCATAGTATTAGGGCTTGGTGTCGGCTCTACTCTTAATATTTCCATAAGTGCATGTCCCCTTGTAAATATTTATTCAAAAGTATATTGAATTTGAGGAAGAATATTATTCCAATCTGCATTATCTTCTTTATCGACAGAAATAAAATCCATAACATAGAATATTGATTTTACACCCTCAATCTCGAACAGTTTATTTATGAAATCAGGTTGTCCTTCTTGTGCAGAAGTAAATGTATTAGATTTGTTATCTTCTCTTTTTTCACTTAGGTTAATTTTCATAGTGTTATGATTTGGTGTTTCTTCAATTGAAACAATTTGCATAGTCCTTACCTCCTATTGAAGTTCATTACCTAATTGTTTGATTTGTTTACCTATCGAACACTCAGATATACAAAAATGGTGTGCTTGTGTCTTACCTTCCGTCTTTCTGATATGTGTTTTTAGTAAACATTTTTCACAATAGGTATTCATTAATTCATCAATTTTATCAATTGCTTCTTGTTCGGAATGTGTAAGTATAACAGTCACTCCTTAAATACAGTATTGTCTTAATATAAGCATGGAATAAGTATAACTTAATTTGTATTTATTTTGAAATAATCGATTTAATAAATAATAAGTGTTGATGAAAACGGTAAGTCTTATTGCATTTATGTAGTAATTACTATAAAATAATTAAGTTGTTTTTTGCGGTTTCTAAACACCCGCATCATCAAAATTTAGGAGGATATTTATGTATAATGAAATTTTCGGTGTAACAACATTTCTTGTTACATTTATATTAATGGTTATAATGTTTCGATGTTTTGGCAAACAAGGCTTAATTGCTTGGGTAGCAATTGGTACAATTATTGCTAATATTCAAGTAATCAAAACAGTTCATATTTTTGGTATTTCTGCTACTTTGGGTAATGTCATGTTTGCGTCTATTTATTTAGCTACAGATATACTTAATGACATTTATGGTCGCAAAGTTGCGAAAAGAGCTGTATGGTTAGGATTTTCTTCTACATTGGTTATGATTATTGTTATGCAAATGTCACTACATTTTATACCGGCACCTGAGGATATGGCTCAAAAATCTTTATCAACAATATTTGATTTAGTGCCAAGAATTGCATTAGGTTCAATTATTGCGTATATTATTGGACAACACGTTGATGTATTTATTTTCTCCGCAATTAAAAAAGTATTTAGCTCAGATAAAACATTTATCATTCGTGCTTATGGTAGTACCATGTTAAGTTCAATTATTGACACAGCACTGTTTGTCACAATTGCGTTTGCAGGAACTTTACCAAATATGGTTGTATTCGAAATATTCATTACAACTTATTTATTAAAACTTATTTCTACTATATTTAATGTACCATTCGGTTATATAGCTAAATCTATGTATCGTAAAGGTCAAATTCATAAACTAGATAAGGGATATTAAAGAATATTATGGGAATGGAAATGATTTCTTAATGAAATCTATGCCATTCCCTATTTTCTTATTTTGTAATACGATAAGAATAGTGAAATTATAAAAATTAAAAAGGTGTTAAATTTATATGGCAAAAATTTACTTTGATGCAGCTACCAGAGGTAATCCTGGGCGAAGTGCATGCGGAATAGTTATCAAAGAGAATGATGAAAAGTATGTATATACGCACGACTTAGGGGAACTAGATAATCACAGCGCGGAATGGGCTGCCCTTATTCATGCACTTGAACATGCTCGTGAACTGAATGTTGTTAATGCTTTATTATATACTGATTCAAAATTAATTGAAGATAGTGTTAATCAAGGATTTGTAAAAAACGCACGATTTAAACCATATTATGAGAATTTGGAAATACTTGAAAAAAGTTTTGAATTGGTGTTTGTAAAATGGGTACCTAGAGAACAAAATAAAGAAGCAAATCATATGGCGCAACAAGCATTGTTTAAACTAACTAAAAAGAAAAATTAACATTAGTTTAATACATTACACCCCTCTATTTAATTTGAAATTAAATAGAGGGGGTGTTTTTTAGTTAAGTAAAAAAGCCATTACTTCTCTTCTTTTTTAAATCTTCTTAATAATAATGCGATCCCACTTAATAGTGAAGTCATTAAGAATGCAGTTGATGATTCACTATTGTTGTAACCAGTGTTAGGTAAAGAGCCTACAGTATTTTGATTTCTATCATTTTGATTATGATTGTAATTGTTGTGATAATTTTGATTATGATTGTAATTGTTGTGATAATTTTGATTATTACCATTTTGATTATAGCCATTCAAATTATCACCTTGATCACCTGTATTTCCACTATTGTGTTTTGAATCTTTTTGAATTGTATTGTGAGTACGACGACCATTTTTATCTGCTCTATCATTGTCTGCTAATGTTGCTTTAACTGGTTTAGATAAAGAACTATTTGGTTGTGCTGCATTGTCAGTTGCTTTTACATAAACATTGCCTTCAGGAATTAGCTTTGTTGGTGTAATTATCGCATTACCTTTTTCATCTGTAACGCCAGAGCCAATAACATGGAAATCTTTGTCTAATAATTCCACTTTAGTGTTAGGGTCAGTTGATACTGAAACCGGTGTATAAGTATTTGCTTTTCCGTTAAGACCTGTATTCACTTTAGGTACAGAAGGTGGCGTTGTGTCTGTAGCTTCGATTGGATCAGATGTTGAGCTATTTGGATGTTCAGTATGATCTGTAGCTTTAATCGTTACATTACCCTCAGAAATTGGTTTTGTAGGTGTAATAAAAGCATGACCATTTAGGTCCGTGTCACCTGTACCAATGAGTTGTCCATCTTTATCGAATATTTCTATATGCGTATTTGGATCTGTTACAACTTCAATAGGATCCTGTGTATTGGCTTTACCTACTAATCCGCCAGGAACTGTTGGTTTTATTGGCGGTGTTATATCGATAACGTTAACAGGTTTAGAAACCGAACTATTTGGTTGTGCTGCATTGTCAGTCGCTTTTACGTAAATATTTCCTTCAGGGATTGGAAGATTTGGCGTTATTGTTACGTGCCCTTGACCGTCTGTAATGCCAGAACCAATGATATTACCATCCTTATCAATAATATCAACATGAGTATTGGGGTCAGTCGTAATTGAAATTGGTGTTAGAGTTCCACCTTTATCAGAAACGTCTGTATTAAATGTTGGTATATTCGGTGGCGTCGTATCAGTCGCTTTTACTGGATCCGAAATTGAACTGTTAGGTACTTCCGCATTATCTGTTGCCTTGGCAGTGACATTACCTTCAGGAATAGGTTTAGTTGGTGTAATAAACGCACGTCCAGTACTATCAGTCATGCCAGAACCAATCACATTACCATCTTTATCTAAAAGTTCAACTTTAGTATTTGGATCAGTAGTTACTTCCACAGGATCAATACTACCGGCTTTACCACCCAAGTTACCCACAACAGATGGTTTTGTAGGTGGTGTTGTATCAGTCGCTTTTACTGGTTCAGAGGTAGAACTATTAGGATGTTCTGCATGGTCAGTCGCCTTAGCAGTGATATTGCCTTCAGGAATTGCTTTATTCGGTATGATTGTCACTTGTCCAGAACCATTTGTTTCACCAGAACCTAAACTATTACCATCTTTATCAAACAATTCAACAGTTGTGTTAGGATCAGTCGTAACAGTGATTGGCGTTTGAGTACCAGCTTTGCCACCTATCTCTGTATTAAAAATTGGAATGATTGGTGGTGTTGTGTCCGTTGCTTTTTTAGGCTGAGAAGTAGAACTATTTGGATGTTCTGCGTTATCAGTTGCTTTAGCGGTTACATCACCTTCCGGAATCGGACGATTAGGTTTAATTGTTACGTGTCCAGTAGAATCAGTTGTTCCAGATCCCAGACTATTACCATCTTTATCAAACAATTCAACAACCGTGTCAGGATCTGTTGTAACTGTAATCGGTGTTTGAGTACCAGCTTTACTAGTTAGGTCAGTTTCTAGATTAGGTGAAGTTGGTGGTGTTAAATCTGTTACATTTACTGGGTCTGAATAACTGCTATTTGGTGTTTCCGCATCATCTGTTGCTTTTGCCGTTAATGGTCCTTCAACCAATGGTCTATTTGGAGTAATTGTAATATGTCCAGTATGATCAGTCATTCCACTACCTAATAAATTATTATCTTTATCAAATAATTCAACTTTAGTATCAGGGTCAGTAGTAATTTCAATTGGTGTTACTGTACCTACTTTATCCACTAAATTTGTATGAATAATTGGTTTATCAGGCGGTGTAGTGTCGGTAGCTTTCTTAGGATCTGAAGTAGATGAGTTTCCACTATCGTCAGTAGCTACAGCTGTTACATTACCTTCAGGAATAGGTCTAGTTGGTACAATGTAAGCATGACCTTTATCATTTGTTCTTGAAGCCCCTAAAGGTTTATTGTATTTATCCCTTAATTCAATTCTTGTAAAAGGATCAGTTGTAACTTCGATTACAAATGGTCTATGTTGAGGGTCTATATTCAACGCTTCCACAGGATCTGATGTAACACTTTCCGTACCACGAGTGGCTCTTGCCGAAACATTACCTTTGGGAATCCACTGCTGTGGAGTAATAGTGACATGACCCGTTTCATTTGTTCTACCAGTACCCATTGTTGCACCATCTTTATCCAATAGTGCTACCTCAGTATTAGGTGAAGTCAATATTTCAATTGGTCTTTTCGTATTAGCTGCATCGCCCACACTTGTAACAAAAGTTGGTTTAATAAGCGGTGCTTGCTGATCATTTGTCGTTGGTGATGAAGGGTTTGTTGCTGGATTAGAAGAATCTTCAACTGTTCCTGTAACTACTCTAGTGAAATCAGTTTCATCTGAATTAGAAGCTCTTTTTTTTCTAATGTGAATGTTTTGTGGATGATTTGATACACTAGAATCATTATTAGTTTGTTTAATTAATTTAACTTTATTATTAGTGTTATTGACTTGATTTGATTGTACTTGACCTGTGTTATTATTGGCTAAATGTTGAATTGACGTATTTGTACTTTCGTTAATTATACTTTCTTGATTGTTATTCGTAAGTTGTTGAGTGAGATTTAAATGCTCGCTAGCTTGTGCATCGTTGTTTACCCCTAAAAATACGAATGTCGCTACTAATGTTGAAAAAGTACCGATTGCATATTTACGAATGCTAAATTTTTGTAATTGATTATGTTGATTCATGGTGCGATATTCTCCTTTACTATTTTAGTGGAAATTAATAAAAGTTATTGTTTATGACATTTTAATTTAGCGCATTTCACATAACTATTAATTTAATATCATACTAGATATAGAAATCAAATTTAATTTATATAATATTATTATATCATTCGTTTTGTAATAAATGTTGTGATATTTAAAAATAGTCTTCTTATTTTAATTCGTTTCTAAACGGGGTAAAGTTTTTAATAAATGTCTCTGAAATATTTCGTCAAATTATATTGATATGATTATATTTTCAATAGATACTTTAATTTTAAATTAATATAAATATATGAATTTTTGAAAATCAAAAATCCACTGAAATCATTTAAGATCTCAGTGGATTTTCTAATTAGCATATATATTAGAAATATTAGAATTACTTATTTCTGTTATTATCTTTTCTTCTACCAATTAGTAAAACAAAGCTACCTAGTAGTGTAACTAAATAAGGTAAAGAATTATCTGTTGTTTCTTTTATACCAGTATTTGGTAAATCTTTTACTTTATTTTTAGAAATACCATCTACATTAGTTTCATTTTTCTTTACACCACGTATTGTATTTTTAGATTTATTTGAATTTTGGTTTCTATACTCTTTTGAATTATGGTTCTTAGATATTTTTGTTTTATAGTGTTTAGCTTTTTTACCTGATTTTACAGTCGGTTTAGTAGCTTTTACTGGCTTAGATACAGAACTATTCGGATGTTCTGCATTATCCGTGGCTTTTACAGTGACATTACCTTCTGGAATAGGCACCGTTGGTGTAATTGTCGCATGACCAGTACTATCTGTAGTACCTGAACCGATAACATTACCATCCTTATCCAGTAATTCCACTTTAGTATTTGGATCGGTTATAACTTCAACAGGATCTTTCGTACCTGCTTTTCCATCAAGAGTACCAACAACTGATGGTTTCATTGGAGGTGTTGTATCAGTTGCCTTAACTGGATTAGATGTAGAACTATTTGGATGTTCCGCATTATCAGTTGCCTTGGCAGTGACATTACCTTCAGGAATAGGTTTTGTCGGAGTGATAGTAACATGCCCCGTATCATCCGTAGTACCCGAACCAATAATATTGCCATCTTTGTCTAGTAAATCAACATGAGTATTCGAATCCGTTGTCACCGTAATCGGTGTTTGAGTACCGGCTTTACCAACTAAATCAGTATCAAGTGTTGGAACCGTTGGTGGTGTTGTATCAGTTGCTTTAACTGGATTAGATGTAGAACTATTAGGATGTTCAGCATTATCAGTTGCCTTGGCAGTGACATTACCTTCAGGAATAGGTTTTGTCGGAGTGATAGTAACATGCCCCGTATCATCCGTAGTACCCGAACCAATAATATTGCCATCTTTGTCTAGTAAATCAACATGAGTATTCGAATCCGTTGTCACCGTAATCGGTGTTTGAGTACCGGCTTTACCAACTAAATCAGTATCAAGTGTTGGAACCGTTGGTGGTGTTGTATCAGTTGCTTTAACCGGATCAGATGTAGAACTATTAGGATGTTCAGCATTATCCGTGGCTTTTACAGTGACATTACCTTCTGGAATAGGCACCGTTGGTGTAATTGTCGCATGACCAGTACTATCTGTAGTACCTG
>NZ_MAON01000013.1:0-18841 GCF_001922505.1 Staphylococcus sp. MB377
CACTTCATCTGAAAATTTTAGATTTTTATCTTTAATTCTTAATGTATTTAATATAGACTTACACATAGGCGCATTACCTTTCTTTTTTATTTTGTTTGGTAGCTAATAATTATAGAGGTAATTGCGCCATTTTTGCATTCAAACATAAAAAATAGCTATGAAGCATTCTATAGTCATAGATTACTTCATAGCTATTTTAGTAATTAGTTATTCAACTGAGAATAAATATTGATAAATCGGTTGCCCACCATTATGTTCTTCTACTTCAACATCTGGGTATTCACTTTCAACCCATTCTACTAATTTGTCAGAGATTTCATCATTTGCATCCTCACCAGCAATGATAGTTAAAATTTCACTATCTTCGTTAAGCATAGCTTTAAGCAAACCAGTGACTGTAGCAAATTCATCATCATTGCTTGTAACAATTTTGCTTTCTGACAATCCCATGAATTCGCCTTTTTTAATTTCTACACCATCAATTTTAGTGTCACGAACAGCAAATGTTACTGAACCAGATTTCACTGATTCTAATGCTGTTGTCATATGAGAGTGATTATCTTCAAGTGATGATGAAGGATCGTATTGGAACAATGCCGCAATACCTTGTGGAATTGATGTTGTAGGTATAACAACTGTATCCGCTTCAACTAAAGTTGCAGCTTGATCACTCGACATTCTAATATTTTTATTATTCGGTAGAATAATAGCGCGTTTGCATTGCGATTGCTCAATTACTTTCACAATATCTTCTGTTGAAGGATTCATTGTTTGCCCACCACTTATGATATGTGTCGCACCCATAGATGTAAACAATTCAGAAATACCATCACCCATTGAAATCGCGATAATCGCAGTCTCAACTGTTTTTGATTCTTCTTGCTGTTCAGAATGATGATTTAGTTTCTCTTTTCTAATCACTTCACGATGTTGTTCACGCATATTTTCAACTTTTAATTTAATAAGTTCACCATACTCTTGACCATAGTTGAACACTTCACCAGGCGTTTCAGTATGTACGTGCACTTTAACAATTTCATCATCATTAATCACAAGTAAAGAATCACCGAATTGACTCATATCTGTTCTAAATGTTTGTTCATCAAATGCTCTTTTATCTTTTCCAAAGCGAACCATCATTTCAGTACAATAGCCGTATTTAATATCTTCAGTATTTATCACACCGTGGAAATCATGTTCTTCATGTACTAATTCTTCTGTGTTTAACTTTTCTTTTTTAGCTTCAATAGTTTGACCTGTCAATCCTTTTAAGAAGCCTTCATACACACATAGTAATCCTTTACCGCCACTATCTACTACACCAACTTCTTTTAATACGGCAAGTAGATTTGGCGTATTATTTAATGATTTTTCAGCTTCCGCAATTGTATATTCCATAACTTCAACGCAATCATCTGTTTCTTCGGCTTTATTAACCGCAGCTTTTGCAGCATCTTTAGCAACAGTTAAGATCGTACCTTCAACCGGTTTCATCACTGCTTTATAAGCTGTATCAACTCCCGCTTGAAAACTACTTGCAAGTTGTTGCGCATTTATTTCATTTTCAGTTTCGATATTTTTACAGAAACCTCTAAATAATTGAGATAGAATAACACCTGAGTTGCCACGAGCACCCATAAGTAATCCTTTAGAGAATGTCTTCCCTAATTCACCAATGCTTTGAGATAAATTATTTTCAACTTCTTCACGTCCAGAAGTAATTGTAAGATTCATATTCGTTCCTGTGTCGCCATCTGGCACAGGGTATACATTTAAAGAATCCACTAAATCTGCATTATTAGATAAATTTTGTGCCCCTTGTATTATCATATCGGCAAATAATTTACCATTAATTTTGCTAATCATCCTGCTAAGTCCTCCTATACCTACTTGCCCTTATTATTAAGTCTTACACCTTGTACAAATATATTAATTGAATTCACTTTAACATTTAGTGAGTTTTCAAGTGTATATTTTACTGATGATTGTACGTTGTTTGCTACTTCTGAAATTTTTACACCATAGCTTACAATAATATACATATCTATATCAATGACACCATTGTTTTCTTTTACTTCAATGCCTCTAGCATAATTTTCATGTCCTAAAATTTCGGCAATGCCATCTCTAACTTGTTGTCTTGATGCCATACCTACAATACCATAGCTTTCAACAGCTTTGCTGCCTACTACAGAAGCAATGACTTCATTTGAGATATCGATTTTACCATAATCATTTGAGATTTCTATTGTCATCTTTATATTCCTCCTGAAATTTGTTTAAAAATGACTTACAATTAAATTCATAATTGAAAATAACCGATTCTTCCATAAATAAGTCTTAATAACTTACTTAAATATATTACATAACTCCTCAGCTTACAATTATACCATAA
The DNA here is from genome assembly GCF_001922505.1 of Staphylococcus sp. MB377. NCBI lineage: Bacteria > Bacillati > Bacillota > Bacilli > Caryophanales > Staphylococcaceae > Staphylococcus > Staphylococcus sp. MB377. Next base: position 2,396 of record NZ_MAON01000013.1, read on the forward strand.
ATTATAAATTTCAAAACATTTTTAAAGAAAACGCCTTTAATTTCGTTGCTTTAAAATTTTATATATGGTATCTTATTGAAGTATATAAGTAGTCAAGTGTATTTATATTTATTAAAGGAGGTACTTTGATGGGTAAACAATGTTACGTAACAGGTCGTAAAGCATCGACTGGTAATAATCGTTCACACGCTTTAAATGCGAATAAACGCAGATTTAATGCTAACCTTCAAAAAGTTAGAATTTTAGTTGACGGAAAACCTAAAAAAGTTTGGGTTTCTGCTCGTGCTTTAAAATCTGGTAAAGTTACTAGAGTTTAATAAATATAATGCACTAAAAAATGCCTTCATATGTGGTGAAGGCATTTTTTTATGCTTAATTTTAATTTGCATCTCTACTTCTAATTTGTAAGACTTGTCCATCATGTACTTCGATTTGTGCAATTTTCTCTTTAACCTCATTCGATAATGTAAGTGTAGATCCTTTTTCAAGAGGTTGATGATTCAAATTGTATTTAAATCCAACTAATGACAAAGCAACCATATCACTAACTGGAATAAATGAAACATATGGATAATTTTGTAATTTATGAATTTCATGACTACCTTTCTTCAATAACTTAATTTCATTTTGTAGATCTTCAACAATAATTACGATGTTTTGTTCTACATATTTTGGCTTTTGTAGTATTTGTAAAACACCCATAAAATGATCTAATCTACCACCTGTTGCGCCATAAATATGTATTTCTGTAAATCCTCTATTAACAGCTTCCTCTACACCTAATGCCAAATCAGTATCATCTTTTTCAGCCTTAACTGGTTTGATATTTAATTCGTGTTTCAATTGATGACGTTCTTCTTCTGAAACAGAATCAAAATCTCCAACTGAGAAAACTGGAATAATAGAATGATTTATTAGAATAAGTGCACCTCTATCAATCCCGCCCCAGCGGTCCTTCTTCAATGCGGTTAATACATCTGATGGCAAATGACGGTCACTACATAATAAATTGATTCGCATATCAATATCAGCCTTTCAATAATTGTGTTACCTTACCATAATCTTTCTGTTTAAAGAAATAAGAACCGGTAACAAACATATCTGCCCCATTATCAGCACATATTTTAATAGTTTCATTGTTGATACCACCATCAACTTCGATATTAAAATTTAAATTTAATGATTGTCTTAAATCTCTTAAGATTTTCACTTTTGCTGCACATGCTTCTATAAATGATTGACCACCAAATCCTGGATTTACAGTCATAACAAGTACAAAATCAACAATTTCAAGTACTGGCAATAATGACTCAACTGGTGTACCAGGATTAATTACAACGCCAGCCTTCTTTCCGGCATTTTTTATCATTTGTAATGCTCTATGAATATGCTGTGTAGCCTCTACATGTATTGATATCATGTCAGCACCGTGTTCAGCAAAGGTATTAATATATTGTTCAGGTTGTTCGATCATTAAGTGAACATCAATCGGTAATTGAGTAATTGCTCTAACTGAATCAAGAATAGGAATACCAATAGAAATATTAGGTACAAATTGACCATCCATTACATCAAAGTGCAGACCATCAATTTGTGCTTCTTCTAAAGCTTTAATTTCATTCTCTAAATTTAAAAAATCGGCTGATAAAAGTGATGGGTAGATTTTCTTCATTAATATCTGACCTTTCTATTTGAAATTTCATTATATAATTGAATATAGTGATCATAGCGAAATTGTGCTAAATAACCATTTTCTAATTGCTGTTTGACATGACACTTTGGTTCCTTAATGTGGTTGCAATTTCGAAATTTACATTCCTCACCAAAGCGATTCATTTCTATAAAATAATGCTTCAATTCATCTTTATCAATATGATCGAAATCTAGCGCACTAAATCCAGGTGTATCTGCGATAAAACCAGATTCTCTTTCATACAACTCTACATGTCTAGTTGTATGTTTACCACGATTAAGCGACTTAGAGATATGATTAGTTTCTAAATTTAGTTCTGGTTTAAACGCATTGATAAACGTTGATTTACCTACACCTGATTGACCACTTAATACAATGAGCCCTTTAGGCCATGTAGCCACAACTTCTTGTTGATTCGTATGCTTACCTACAAATTGCGTATTGTAACCAATTTCTTCATAAATTTTTAACCACGCATTAATTTGTTCAATTTCATTTTCAGAGGCTAAATCCTTTTTAGTCACTAGAATACTCGGCTCTAAATTATACGAATGCGCTATAACCAAGAAGCGATCTAACAATTGCGTTGAAAAATCTGGTTCTACAGCGCTCATCACGATGATTAAGCCATCAATATTACTAACTGGTGGTCGTTTCAATTCATTATGACGCTCGTGAACGTGATGAATATAGCCCTCATTTGTGTTTTGAATTTCAAAATCAACGATATCCCCCACAATTGGTGAAAATTTCTTCTTTCTGAAAAGACCGCGTGGTTTAGTATCATATAAAGTTCCATCAACATCGACTTGATAGACACCACTAATTAGTTTGATAATTCGTCCAGTTTCCAAAATGACACCTCTTAATCATTATTTATATTAAATTATTATAGCAAATGCTTGAAGATTATTATATTCAGAAGTGAATTGAAGAGATGATTTATCATAATATATTTATTTTTTAGTTTACATAATAATTTTACGATATATTTTTCATGAAGAAACCCTTTTAGCGAATGTGCATTATTCCATTCACTAAAAGGGGTAAATTTAATATTCTATATCTTTATCTGCAATTACATCGCCATCAACTCTGATCGTATAGCCCGCGTCTGAGCCTTGCTCAATTTTAAGCGGAATCGTTATCGTTTTGTCATCTTTTATACTAAACGTTTGGCTAGCAGATGTGCCACTATTGTCCTTATCTCTAATGTAAACTTGAACTTTTTGACTTTCGTCATCTCCCGTATATGGGATGTGATATGTTTCTGTATAATTCTTAACTTTTTGTTTATCATCAGACTTGTCTTCACTAGAAGATTTAGATTTCTCTGAATCTTTGTCTTCATCTTTTGAAGATGCTTTTCCTTTTGAAACAATGAATTGTACTGTACTTCCCTCTTCAACCTCTGTATTTTTAGGGCTTTGTGAAATAATATTATCCTTTTTAACATTATTACTTGATTCTGTTGTCATTTGTACTTTCAGACCACTTTTTTCAAGTTCTTTCTTTGCAGTTTGATAATTTTTATTTTCATAATTTTTAACATATACCTTTTTAACACCTAATGATTCGGTTAAAGTAATTTGATGATCGTTTATGCGAACATAACTATCAGGATTAACACTTTGCTTAGCTATAGCACCTTTAGGTACCTGATTATTATATTCTTGATTGACTGTCACATGATCAAGTTTAGATTGTTTCAATTTATCTAATGCATCTGCTTTTTTCATGCCCATAACATTAGGCATTTTAGCACGTTCGGGCCCTTTTGAAAGCACAATATCTACTTTTTCATGCTGATTAACTCTTTCACCTTGTTTTGGTTTAGTCTTTATTATTTTATTTTCCGGATAATCATCACTGTAATCTCTAGAGATATTACCAATTTCTAAATGAGATTGTCGCAGAATTTTTTCCGCTTCTTTTTCAGTTTTACCTTTAAGATTAGGCATTTCCGCATATTTACTACCAAACATGCCCATCGCTATAAAACCAAATAAACTTGCGACTAATAAAAGTAAAATAAGCACAATAGCGAATTTCTTCTTTTTTGAACGTTTTTTCTTAGGTGGTTCATAGATTTGTGCTTCGCTAGTTTGAAAATGATGCTCATTAACAATCGGTATTTGCATCGTTTGTGCAATTTGTTTTTGTTCACTTTCTTCTTTTATTTTACTTTTAATATCTTGTCTATCAATCGATACTGTATTTGTCTCATCTTCTTCAATAGAATGCTTCTTTTCATTAGCACGACTAGAGACAAGCACACTACTTAAATCTTCTTTCATATCTTTAACACTTTGATAGCGATCAGAGGTTTTCTTCTCCGTTGCTTTAAGTACGACATTACTAAGTGATTGAGGTATTTCAGATCTTAACTCCGTTACATTTGGAATTGAATCTTGAATATGTTTTATTGCGATACTAACGGCTGTCTCACCATTAAAAGGCGGTTCACCAACTAACATTTCGTAAAGAACAATACCAATGGAATAGATATCAGTTGCTTCATTCGTAGTTTCACCTTTAGCTTGTTCTGGTGAGAGATACTGAACTGTACCTAATACATGATTCGTCTGTGTCATAGATGTTTCACTTAACGCTTTTGCAATTCCAAAGTCAAAAATTTTTAATGTTTTATTCTTATCAATTAAAATGTTCTGAGGTTTTATATCTCTATGTATGATAAGTTTTTCATGTGCTTGAGCCACACCTTTTAAAATCTGATTCGTGAAATCAATAGCTGTATCTACACTTAAAGGTCCATGGCTATGTATGTATTCTGATAAGGTAGGTCCATCTATATATTCCATAATTAGAAAGAAGAACTCTTCATCTTCTTGAACATCATATACTTCAACAATATTTTCATGTGAAAGTTGTGTCGCATTGTTAACTTCACGTTCGAAACGCTTCATCGTTTCTTCTTTTTCATTCTGAGGAATAGAGATTGCTTTAATCGCTACTTCACGATTTAAAATGGTATCTTCTGCTAAGTAAACGGTACTCATACCCCCGCCACCAAGCTTATCTACTATTTTGTAACGTTCACTAACTATCTTTCCAATCATAGATGATCACCTTCAATAGCTGCTATTAAGACACTGATGTTATCTTTTGAATCATGATTTAATGCTAATTGAATTAGTTGCTCCCCATGTTCTTCTAATGATAATGATTCATTGAAAGACTCATGAATAATTTCACCTCTAACATAGTCCGTTAAGCCATCAGAATTTAACATTATAAAGTCATAATGATTAAAACGTTTTGTAAATATATCTGGACTCACTCGTTTATCTGTCCCCATTACTTTAGTAATAATATTACGTTGCGGGTGTGTAAAAGCTTCTTCTTCAGTTATTTGACCTGTCATTACTAAATGATTTACAAACGAATGATCATAAGTAATTTGTTCAATTTCTCTAGAGTTAATTAGATAGGCTCTAGAATCCCCTATATTGGCCACTACCAATTGTTTATCAAATACAAGGGCACAAACGCATGTTGTACCCATACCTTTGTATTCTTCATTAGTTTGAGCATATTCAAATAGTTCACGATTAATCTCTTTTAAATTAAAACGCAACCAAGTTTCGGCTTGTTCATACTCTATAAAATTCTCATCTTCAAAACGTTTTTGAAGTTCATAAGTAACAAACTGACTTGCAATTTCCCCCGCTTTATGACCACCCATACCATCACATAATACTAATAACTGTTGTTGGGTTTGGTTATAAAAAATACCTCCTGCATCTTCATTTTTATTTCTATGTTGTCCAGTATCTGTGAAAAATTGTGCGTTTAGCATTGTGATTACCTCGTTTCTACTTGTCGTTCCTTCGCTCTTAATTGTCCACATGCTGCGTCAATATCTGATCCTTGTTCTCTTCTAATTGTAGCATTAATACCTAATCGTTTTAGTTCTTTTTCAAATTTAAAAATATCGTCTTTAGGTGTTTTGACGTAATTTCGTTCTGGAACATGATTAACTGGGATTAAGTTAACATGACAATTCAAATCTTTAATAAGATGTGCTAAATCACGTGCGTGCTCTAGTTGATCATTTACGCCACCGAACAATCCATATTCAAATGTCACACGGCGATTTGTTTTTTCTTGATAATATTTGATTGCTTCCATTAATTTATCTACATGATATGCTCTGTTAATCGGCATTAATTTAGATCGAATTTCATCTTTAGCTGCATGCAAACTTACGGCAAAGTTAATTTGAATGTCTTCTTCGGCAAAATCATAAATACGTGGAATAATACCTGATGTTGAAACTGTAATATGGCGTGCACCGATGTTTAAACTGTTGTCATCATTAACAATACGTAAGAAATCCATCATTTCATCATAATTCTCAAAAGGTTCACCAATACCCATTATAACAATTTGGGATACACGTTCATCAGTTGCATCTAATGCTTTTTGAACTGTTAAGACTTGTGAAACAATTTCTCCTGCTTCTAAATTACGTTTTAAGCCTCCTAATGTTGAGGCACAGAATGTACAACCGATACGACAACCAACTTGAGTTGTCACACAAACTGAATTTCCATAGTCATGTCGCATTAATACGGTTTCAATAGTATAGCCATCTTGTAGTTCAAATAGGAATTTAATTGTTCCATCTTTACTTTCTTGTTTAACAACAGTAGTTAAAGTTGTCATTGCAAAATTATCTTTTAAAACTTGACGCAAATCTTTGGATAAATTTGTCATGTCATCAATGCTATCTACGCGCTTTTGATATAACCATTCAAATATTTGTTTGGCTCTAAATTTTTGTTGGCCGTGTTCTACTAACCATTCTTGCATTTCATCATATCTTAATGAGTAAATCGACTGTTTTTCAAAATCAGGCAAGAATTTATTTTTCTTCTTTTTTTCAGTAGTTATCATCTTAACTTTCCTTTCTTTTTATTTTAGTGATGAAAAAGCCATCCGAATTAAAATCTTGGGGTAGAATTTGTATTGTCTTCACTTGTTCACCGGTAACTGGGTGAGTCATAAGTTCAAATTCGAAGTCTTTATTATTTTTTAAAAATGTATAAATAACATTTTCATTTTCAAGTTGTTCAATAGTGCATGTTGAATAAACTAGTGTACCACCAGGTTTCAAGTTATCTTTCACATTGTCTAATATCTCTAACTGTAATTCAACTAAGTCTTGAATATCTTGTTGCGTTTGAACATATTTAATTTCTGGCTTGTGTCTAAGCACACCTAAACCACTACACGGTGCATCGACGAGAATTTTGTCATATACATCTTTGTAAGGTTTTGTTGCATCATGATCAAAAGCTTTAATGTTATTAAGTTGTAACTTTACAACATTTTCTTTTATTAAACCAATTTTATGCTTATGGATATCTGTAGCATCCACGTGACCACTTGGCGCCAATAACTCAGCTATGTGACACGCTTTACCTCCAGGTGCACTACAAGCATCTAAAATAACATCATTTTCTTTAACATCCATCAAATATCCTACAAACATTGAGCTTTTATCTTGAATAGAAATATTACCATTCTTAAAGTTTAAAGATTCAATAATTGGACGCCCTTTTAGATGTAAACAATATGGAATCAATTCATCGACTTTAACTTCATATCCTTCACCTTGCAAACTTGACACAACGTCTTCAACTTTATTTTTACTTGTATTAACACGTACTGTACCCGCAGTTTGATCAAAAAATGATGATGCAATCTTTCGTGTCGTTTCAACACCATAGTGCGTAATCCAATGTTCAATAATCCACTTTGGAATACTATATTCAATGGCCATACGCTGCTTATCATTCTTAATAGATTCTAAACTTGGCAATTCACTTCTAAAGATTGTTCTCAATATTGCGTTTACAACATTACCGTTATGAGGCCCCCCACGATGCTTTGCAATATTTACTGCTTCGTTGATAATGGCATGATTCGGTACTTTATCTAGATAAATATATTGATATAAACTCATCCATAACAGTTGTCTGACCCAACTTTTTATTTTAGTCTTCACAAAAGGTCTAAGATAGAAATCCAATGTCAATTTTCTCTTTACTGTCCCATATACGAGTTCAGTATATAAAGGTTTATCGATATTAGAAACATTACCAGCAGATAAAACTTCATTGATTCTCAGATTACTGTATGCATAGTCATTAAATATTTCTTGAATTGTTTGAAACGCTAATTCTCTCACTGATTGTGTCATTTTAATATTTTCCCAACTAGCGATTCTTGTACACCGCTTAAATAATTTGATGCCAGCATACGTTTCTTGCCAGCTAATTGAATATCTGTTAAAGCAATTGCATCATCTGATCCTGTAGCAACAACAATTGACTTTTTAGTCGTCTCTATGATCTCACCAGGTTGACCATTTTTATTACTGACGATATGTGCTGCATATAATTTTAAATTTGTATCATCCATAGTTGTATAGCCAACTGGCCATGGTGATAAGCCACGAATATGATTATGAATATCTTTTGCATTCATAGTCCAATCAATTCTTTCATCTTCTCTGCTAATATTTGAAGCGAATGTTGCTTGTGCATCATCTTGTGCAATACTATCATTCGTGCGATTTACAATTGAAGGTAGCGTTTCTTTTAGTAGTTTAGCACCGAGTACACTAAGCTTATCATGCATCGTACCTACATCGTCATTATCTTCAATATTAATAGCTTTTTGTGAAATAATATTTCCTGCATCTAGCTTTTTAACCATATACATGATTGTGATTCCTGTTTGAGCTTCACCATCTATTATCGCTTGATGTATTGGTGCGCCACCGCGATACTTTGGTAATAATGATGCATGAACATTAATTGCACCTAACTTAGGTAATTGTAATAACTGTTCAGGCAATAACTGTCCGAAAGCTGCAGTAACGATTAAATCGGGCTCTAACTGTAATAGTTGCTCCAATTCTTCAGATTGAATTAATTTTTCTGGTTGAAGCACAGGTAAATTGTGTTCTTCAGCCACTTGTTTAACAGGTGGTGGCGTTAATACCCGTTTACGCCCAACTGGTCTGTCGGGTTGAGTCACGACTGCTATGACGTCATGCTCTTCGATTAACATTTCCAATACTTTAGTTGAAAAATCAGGTGTCCCCATAAATATCACTTTAGTCATTTTCAAAATACGCCTCCACTTCTTCATCAGTTAATAAATGCTGTGCACGTTTTGTAAATGGTATACCATTCATTTGATCGATTATATGCAGTATCATTCTAGCTACATCGTCATATGCAGTTAGTTCAATCGTATTACCTTCTAAATCATTCGCTTCAATTGTAATCATTTTACTACGTTCGACTTCTCCATATATACCCGGTAAATTTACAGATCCTTCAAGATCGATTATTTTATCATTAGATTCTGATTTAATTTTAGGATTGATTAGTTGCAATAATCCTTCAAATTCCATATCAATGATAGCTACTTGTTTACTTATGCCGATTTGAGGCGCACATAAAGCTGAGGCCTCTTTTGCATATAATGTGTCTTCCAAATCTAATAATAAATCTTTTAATGTAGCATCATACGCTTTAATAGGTTGTGCTTGTTTAGTTAATACAGGATGCGTTGACTGGACTAATTTTTGTATCGCCATTAAATATGCTCCTCTTGAAAAATTCATCATATTATTATAACTTAATTCACTTTGAAATGCGACCTTAGTCTTAAATTTAGGCACTTCAATCTGTTTTAATTGCTTTTATTTTCTATACCTTTAAAATATATATTAAAGATACCAATAAATACAATATTTAACAGTGGAGGTGTGAATATGGAAGTAAATAAAATTATATACATTGTGCTCGCATTCTTTTTAGGCGGTTTCGGCGTTCATAAATTTTATGCAGGTAAAACAATGTCAGGACTTTTACACTTGGCCTTTTTCTGGACAGGAATTCCACACATTATTGCAATTATAAGTGGCGTCTTAACTTTATTAAGACCAGCTGATGAAAACGGAAATGTTGTAATGTAATTAAAGTAAAAGAGTTACGCAATTTAGTAATCCATCCCTAATAATTGCGTAACTCTTATTTTTCACATTAATATTTGCGGATTAATGTCTATTTTTAATGCTAGCTTATCCTTTAAATAAGCTTCATGATAATAATCATCTAAAAATTGAAGTGCTTTCAGTAATTCTGGTTCGCTCTTATATTTAACTAAAATTTGAAAACGATGTTCATTGTTAATTCGTGCGATGGCTGCTGGAGATGGCCCTAAAACTAACGCGCGATCCGTTAGATGTTGTAATAAAATTTGATGAATATGTTTAGAGGCCTCCATCACTTTTTTCATATTTTTATGAGATATCGTAAAATTAATTAAGAAATAGTATGGTGGGTATTTACCTATCTTTCTGAATTCCATCTCTTTTTGATAAAAGGTTAGATAATCGTTCTTTTGAACATCTTCAATAGCATAGTGTTCTGGATTGTATGTTTGAATAATAACTCTACCCGGTTTATCATGACGACCCGCTCTTCCAGCTACCTGCGTTAATAGTTGATACGTTCGTTCACTAGCACGGAAATCAGGTAGATTTAACATTGTATCTGCGTTCAAAACACCTACTAGTGTAATATTGGGATAGTCCAACCCTTTTGCAATCATTTGTGTGCCTAATAAAATATCGCCCTTACCTTCTTCAAATTCAGTAAGTAATTTCTCGTGAGCACCTTTTCTAGAAGTTGTGTCAACATCCATTCGTATAATACGCGCTTCTTCAAATTCTTGTTGCAAGATTTCTTCTACGCGTTGTGTACCAGTCCCTACTTGACGTATATGCGAACTCTCACAATTAGGACACTTATTCGGAGCCATCTCATGATAACCACAATAATGACATTTTAATTGGTCCGTAGACTTATGATAGGTTAATGAGATATCACAGTGTGGACATTGTGGTACATAACCACAATCTCGACATAACATAAATGATGCATATCCTCGACGATTAAGAAATAATACGATTTGCTCATTTTTACGTAATCGTTCTTCAATAGCCTCTCGTAATTCAATAGAAAACATCGAACGATTGCCAGCGCTTAATTCTTCTCGCATGTCAACAATATCTATTGAAGGTAAAGCCTGTTGATTAACCCTTGTAGGTAACGTTAGTAGCTGATACACACCTTTTTCAGCGCGCGCATATGATTCTAAACTTGGTGTTGCACTTCCTAAGACTAGAGGACATTGATGAAATTGACTTCTCCATTCAGCAATATCTCTCGCGTGATAACGGGGATAATCCTCTTGTTTATACGTTGATTCATGCTCTTCATCTATAATGATAATTCCTAAATTTTTAAAAGGGGCAAAAATACTTGAACGAGCTCCAACACTAACACGGGCTCTACCATCTCTAATCTTTTGCCATTCATCATACCGTTCACCATTAGATAAGCCAGAATGTAATACTGCTACATCATCACCAAAACGACGCTTAAATCGTAAAACCATTTGAGGTGTTAATGCAATTTCAGGGACTAACATCATTGCTTCTTTACCTTTATTAAGTACTTCTTCAATAGTTTGCAAGTAAACTTCAGTTTTACCTGAACCTGTCACGCCATGTAGTAAGAATGTTCGTTGTTCACTATTATTAATTTTCTCTTTAATATTTTCATAAGCAATACGTTGTTCTGAAGTCAGTTCTCGTTTCTCTTCTTGTTCAAACACTCGATTAGCAAAAGGATCACGCTCTACTTCAGCATTATATTTTTCGATAAAACCTTTTTTAACTAATCCGTCAATACTTGATTTAGAAAAACCCATTTCTTCCATATCTTTTAAAAAGACAGTTTTATGGCGCTCATCTAGAAGGTAAGCATATACATCATATTGTTTGATTTTTTTCTCAAGTTCAGCAAGGACTTCATCTGGATGATATCCATCTATAATACGTACAGCTTTCTGTGTTTTCTTTTTAATATTTTGAGATAATAGGGTTACTTCTTTTACAGTCCCAGCCTTTAAGAGTTTATTTAAAATAGGAAGATGGTCATTTTTTTGAGCATCTTTATACTTATATTGACCGTCGGAATCAAAAAATTTTAGCAACTGCTCATCCATATCATTATGTTTCACAACTTCAAAGACTTTAGTATATTTAGCTTTGATAGCACTCGGTAACATGACCTCTAATACAGAAATACTTTTTGATACATGATAATGGCTAATCCATTCACTTAATTGAATTAATTCAGAAGTTAATTCAGGCTTTATATCTTGAACTACTCTGATTTCTTTAAGTTTTTCAAGATTAATATCATCACTTGGTTCGGTTTCAATATTCATTACGTATCCTTGAATTGTACGAGGACCGAATGGAACTACAACTCTGACGCCAACTTGAATAAACGCTTCTAAATTTTTGGGTATAAGATAATCAAATTTGAAGTCAACGCTCTTAGAAGGAATATCTACTATTACCTTTGCAATCATTATTGCCACCTAGTTTCTAATTCATCTAAAATTTGTTCAGCTAATTGAACTTTTTTGCCTCTCTTAATATTAATCATTTCTTTATTTTTAAAATGCATTGTCAATTCATTATCATCTGATTTAAAACCAATCGTCTTGTCACCTACATTATTTGAAATAATGACATCTGCATTTTTTCGTTTTAACTTATCTTGTGCATATGCTTCTATATTTTGCGTTTCAGCAGCGAACCCAACTAAGTATTGTTGTCCTTTATGTTCACCTAAATATTTAAGAATATCTTTAGTACGTTTAAACGTCACAGCTAAAGCGCCATCTTGCTTTTTCATTTTATGATCTAATACTTCCATTGGCGTATAATCTGAAACAGCTGCTGCTTTAATAACCATATCTTGTTTATCAAAACGTGTCGTCACCGCTTCAAACATTTCCTCTGCACTTTCAATATGAACAACATCTATATCAATCGGATCAGTTAGTTGTGTTGGTCCAGTTATTAATGTAACGTGGGCACCTCTATTTCTTAACGCCTCAGCTAAAGCGTAACCCATTTTTCCAGAAGAACGATTTGATACAAAACGAACTGGGTCAATCACCTCGACAGTTGGTCCAGCTGTCACTAACGCATGTTTACCTTTAAATGAACTCTCTTCTTTTACCTTTTGAGAATTAAAAAAATCATTCAGGACTTTGACAATCTGCAAAGGTTCTTCCATTCGTCCTTTAGCAACATAACCACATGCTAAATAACCATCCCCAGGTTCAATAAAGTGATATCCATCTTGCATTAAAACGTTAATATTATGTTGCGTGCGGTTGTTTTCATACATATGTACATTCATTGCTGGGGCAATAAACTTTGGCGTCTCAGTAGCTATCAAGGTTGATGTCAAAATATCATCTGCTATTCCCACACTTAATTTAGCTATCACATTGGCAGTAGCTGGGGCAACTACAATCGCATCTGCCCAATCGCCTAGTGCGATATGTTGAATTTCTTGTGGATTCTCTTCCTTAAACGTATTAGTATATACTGGATTTCTACTAATAGCTTGGAAAGCTAGTGGAGTAACAAATTCTTGAGCATGTTCTGATAACATCACGCGTACATCATAACCGGCTTGTGTTAATTTGCTCGTTAAATCTATTGCTTTATATGCTGCAATACCACCTGTAACAGCTAGTAAAATGTGTTTCATAATCGTATTTCTCCCTTTTACTATCTCGATTATTAATCATTATTTATATTAAATTTATTATACACAAATTAAACGTTTAATTAAAAAGACACATCTTATTGAAAAGTGGTTATACTTAAATCAATAAGATGTGCATATGAAAAATTATATTTAATTCGTTTTTTTACATTGTGAATTCATCAGAAACTACTGGTGTAATTTTACCGCCAGCAATCTCTTCTAACGCTTCACCAACAGGTTTAGCTGAATGATATCCACTTAATAAAGCAGTTTCAGGTCTTTCATCTAATTCACGTGCACGCTTAGCTGCAGTCGTAGCAATTAAATATTTAGAATTAATTTTAGATTGTAACTGGTTTAATGGTGGGTTTAACATTATTTTTTGGCCTCCAATAACATTTTTCTATATATAGCTTCAACACGTTCGCGTTTTAAGTGTTCTGCTTCAACAATTGATTGAATACGTTTTTTCGCTAAATGGACTTCATCGTTTACCACAACATAGTCATAAAGATTCATCATCTCTACTTCTTTACGTGCTTCATTTACTCTGGATTGTATCTTCTCGTCTGATTCAGTGCCACGTCCAACTAAACGCTCTTTCAAATGATCTAAGCTAGGTGGTGCAAGGAAGATAAATAATGCATCTGGAAATTTCTTTCTTACTTGTTTGGCACCCTCTACTTCAATTTCTAAGAACACATCATGTCCAGCAGCCATCGTATCCTTAACATATTGAACAGGTGTACCATAGTAATTTCCAACGTATTCAGCATATTCAATAAATTGATCTTCCTGAATTAAAGCTTCAAATTCTTCTTTCGTCTTAAAAAAGTAATCTACACCATCAACTTCACCTTCACGCATATTTCGTGTCGTCATTGAAATAGAGTACTTATATGATGTAGTTGGATCATCAAATATCTCTTTGCGAACAGTTCCTTTGCCTACTCCTGAAGGACCTGAAAGAACAATTAGTAATCCTTTTTCATTATCCATGCCTTACGACCTCTCTAAGCTATTCTTCTATTATTTAAATATAATATCATATTGTAGTTAAAATTGTATAGAGTATGCAACATAAACTTAAATCATGACGCTATCATTCTACCATGTTACAATATACTGAATGATTAAATTGAAGGTGGAAATTATTTATGGCATATGATGGCTTATTCACTAAAAAAATGGTTGAATCAATACAGTTTTTAGTATCAGGACGAATTCATAAAATCAACCAACCTGAAAATGACACTATCCTAATAGTTATACGTCAAAATCGCAAAAAACATCAACTATTACTATCCATACACCCTAGTTTTTCAAGAATGCATATTACGACTAAAAAATATGATAATCCATTTGACCCACCAATGTTTGCTCGTGTTTTTAGAAAGCATCTAGAAGGTGGCATTATTAAAGCTATACGTCAGATTGGCAATGACCGACGTATTGAAATCGATATTGAAAGTAAAGATGAAATTGGTGATACCATTTACCGCACGGTTATCTTAGAAATCATGGGTAAACATAGTAACTTGTTACTTGTTGATGACAATTACAAAATAATTGAAGGGTTTAAACATTTAACCCCTAATACCAATCAATATCGTACTGTTATGCCAGGATTCAAATATGAAGCGCCACCTACTCAAAACAAATTGAACCCTTTTAATATAACAGGCGAAGAAGCTTTAAAATATATAGATTTCAATAGTGGTAAAATTGCGAAACAATTATTAAACACTTTCGAAGGCTTTAGCCCACTCATTACTAATGAAATTGTTAATCGCTATCAATTTATGACAACGGAAACACTACCTAAAGCATATGACGAAGTTATCAACCAGACATTGAAAACACCCGTCCCTATTTTCCATAAAAATCATGAAACTGGAAAAGAAGATTTTTATTTTATGAAATTAATGCAATTTCATGATGACATGGTTGAATATGAGTCCTTACATGAATTATTAGATCGCTACTATGATGCACGTGGTGAAAGAGAACGCGTTAAACAACGCGCAAATGATTTAGTTCGATTTGTGCAACAACAATCTCAAAAATATCAGCATAAATTAAGTAAACTAATTGATGAATATGAAAGTGCTAAAGATAAAGATAAACAACAACTTTACGGTGAATTAATTACCGCTAATATTTATCGTATTAATCAAGGTGATGACGCTGTAAGTGTATTAAATTACTACACCAATGAGGAAATAACGATACCTTTGAATCCTACTAAATCACCATCAGTTAATGCGCAATATTACTACAAGCAATATAATCGTATGAAAACACGTGAACGTGAATTAGATCATCAAATTCATTTAACACGTGAAAACATAGATTATTTTGCAAATATTGAACAACAATTAGATCATATTACAGTTGATGAAATTGATGATATTCGCGATGAATTAGCAGAACAGGGATTTATGAAGCAACGTAAAAACATCAAAAAGAAAAAGAATGATAAAATTCAACTTCAAACATATATCTCTACGGATGGCGATACTATATTAGTAGGTAAAAATAATAAACAAAATGATTATTTAACTAATCGTAAAGCTCAAAAGTCCCATATATGGTTCCATACAAAAGATATTCCAGGTTCACACGTTGTCATTTTGAATGATGCACCAAGTGAAGAAACGATTAAAGAGGCAGCTATGTTAGCTGGTTATTTCTCAAAAGCGGGTAATTCTGGTCAAATTCCCGTAGACTACACGGAAATAAGAAATGTTCATAAACCTTCAGGCGCTAAACCTGGGTTTGTAACTTATGACAATCAAAAAACATTATTTGCAACTCCAGATTATGACAAAATCCAAAGTATGAAAGTCAAATAAGAACGACAAAATAACTCTATAATAAATTGGACTGATGACTAAAAATCATCAGTCCAATTTTTATGTTTGAATACAAAAATGGCGCAATTACCTCTATAATTATTAGCTACCAAACAAAATAAAAAAGAAAGGTAATGCGCCTATGTGTAAGTCTATATTAAATACATTAAGAATTAAAGATAAAAATCTAAATTTTTCAGATGAAGTG
>NZ_MAON01000014.1:0-17277 GCF_001922505.1 Staphylococcus sp. MB377
AAAGTTATTGGAAACTATTTCTTAAACCTTTTGAAACGCTAGAAGCATTTAATTATCATAAAGTCCATTTATTTAAAGAGTGGAAAACCGAAAAAGGCATTATAAATTACTTATTAGGTGTAGATATAGAATTATTTAATACATATCACTACGTTCATGAGCTAAGAAGATTATTAAAAGAAAATCAAATAGAGAAATTTAATCATAAACTCTTTTCTATTCATCTTTCAGATGTGTGTACTAAATTACGCCCAGTCATTAGAACTTTAAGACGATTAGCAGCTTTCATTGAAAATACTATGACATATTCTAACCTGACCAACGGTCCGTTAGAAGGAATTAATAATAAAATCAAACTCATTAAAAGGGTATCTTTTGGTTATAGAAATTATGATAATTTGCGTAATCGAATTATTATAACTTCGCGACTATTTGCCTCAACAACAAAGAAAGAGATTAAACAACCTAAGGTTGCTTAATCTCAATATTTGGACTCATCAGTCCGATTTGACGTAGAGCCTAAAAAAGCTACAAAACTTTCAATTGAAAGCTTTGTAGCTTATTGTGCTAACAATTAGTCAGCGTAAATTTCATCTAAAGGTTTAACAATGATTTGGTTAATTTCTTGGAATACTTGGCTCATTTTTTGCTCAGCTTGCATTAATTCAGAAATATTTTCATCTTTTTCAATTGCTTGAGCTTGTTCTTGAGCTTTTGCTAAATCTTCTTCAGGAATTTCTTCACCTTGCATTTGTTTTTGTTGGAAACTTAATTGAGTTTCACGGAACTCATCGAATAATTTTTTTGATTCTTCATTATCTTTAACTTTAGAGAAAGCATCTTTAATAGCTTTATATTCATCACTATCTCTTAATGCTTGTTCTAGTTGATTTGCATAATCATATAAATTTACTGCCATGTTTGTTTGCACTCCTTAGTGAAAAGTAATTTTGACAACTCTTTATTACCATAACATATTATTTATAGTTAGACAAAGATTGCGACTATACCTTGGAAAAATCCTATAATACCACCTAAAATGAAACCTAATGACATGATAAGTTTTAACTCTTTATTAGCGATTTCAATAATTAATCTTTCAATATAATCTAAGTCAAAGGTATTAATTTGATTTTCAACCATCTGACGTAAATTTATTTTTGTCATTATCGTTGATAAATGATTAGATGCTTGTTTAATTATTAAATCAGTAATTGCATTAGCAACTCCTACTTGAATTTGATCAACTAATTTTGGTGTTAACTTACTGATTGGAGTATCCATTTTTTCATTTAATTGTAAATTTGTCATGATTAAATGCACCAAGGATTCACTTATATTTGTAAATTGTTCTTCTTTAACAACATTACTTAAAGGTTGAGATTTTAATGTTTCATATTCACCTCGAATCACTTTGTCAATAATAACTTTTGCTTTAGGATGTCTTGTTAAACGTATTAATTCATGTTGAACACGTTCAGCAATACTTTCTTTAGTCATAAACATTTGTAATAATCCAACAATTTTACCTTTTTCAGCAAAAAATGTATCTAGCATATCGTAAATATCTCTAGCACCTTTATCTGAAGAAAGATAATTACGTGCACGTTCTCGAATTAAATCTCCTGCTTGGTCTAATTTTTCATCAACCATTGTTATTACTTCTGCAGGAAGAATTTCATTAATTGATGTTGCCTGTTTATCATAGTAATAATTATTCAATTTATTTATTATGGTTTTATCTAGCTTATTGTTAATGAGGTCATCAAGATCAAAATCAAATTGATTTGCAAATTTTCGTATTGTAGCATCGTCACTTTTTAGTTTAGACAATTGCTTTATTACTAAATCATTGATTGCTTCACGAGTATTTGGTTCATTTAACTTTTGATGTATAACTGACTCTGTTATCAAATGTTCTTCAATCACTTGACCTATCTTAGTAGCAATTTCTTCCCTTCTTTTAGGAATTAGACCAGGTGTAAATGGTATACGCATCTTGAATATATAATATGGTTTAAATGGATGGAATAACATTCTTATTGCAATTACATTTGTTACGCCTCCAATTACAGCCCCTACTACTACCATAAATAGGATTACTAAAAAAGCTTGCATCTCGATTTCTCCTTAAAAATTATTTTCACAATATGATGATTATATCACTTTGGAATATATGGTTCCTTAATTTTACTTTGCATTAAAATTGAAAATGCAGAAATGTTTTGAAATAAAAAAATCGAGCCACGATATCAAATATCTTAGGCTCGTCTTTTAATTAATATCAAGTTAAACTTAAGCTGAGAATTTCTTAATATAAGAATAATCTCAGTTCAATCAGTTTTACAATTAAGCTATGTAGTCTCAAAACATTATGTTCGCCATATGTAATAACCACATACTTTGAATGTATATAAATTAAAAGTGATTAAATCTGGTGTGATTCTTCTATCACTTTCATATTAAATCATAATATTTTAACTATTATTAAACGTGCATTAATTCTTCTTTAGCATTTCTGTTAAAGTATGTTTCAGCTTCTCTTAATTTTGAAGTGCCAAAGATAGGTTGCTTTTCTGAATTTAATACTCTATATATGTTACTTACTTTATTACTTTGTAACATAAAACCATTACGTGTTTCGATAGTATTCCAATAAATATCACTAGTTGTTGAATGATTTGGATATGCACAATGATTACGTGAAATAGTTTGAACAATTTCTAAAGGATCGCAACCGAACGTATTATTTAAAACATCAGAATCTCTGAATAATGCACAAATTGAAACACATGTTGTCCAGTTTGGTAACACACGTTCTTTCTCAATTTGAACTAATGTTTTTTTTGAAAGGCCAATTGTTTGAGCCATAGTATCTTGCGTATAGCCCGCTTCAATTCTTACCATTTTAAATTTTGTTTGAATTAAATCTGTGAAACTCTGTCTATCCATATTTTATTCTCTACCTTTCTAATAGGGGTTAATTTATCCGGACACAAGAAATTGCAATAATACACATTTCTTGAAACACAAATTACATCTTAATATATTTTCAATAAAATGAAAAGAGGAATTTTTGTTTTTGTATACAATTTTATTAATGGCGAAATTATCAAAATAATTAAATTAATTTATTTGCTAACTCACTTCTAATAATCCTTTACATTTTAATTGTATTTTCATCCCTAACTCTTTAACGATTTATTATATTACACTCTATACAAGTTTATTTTCAATAGCATAAATTGCTGCTTGTGTACGGTCTGTTACACTTAACTTATTAAATATATGACTAACATGTGTTTTTATTGTTTTTTCAGAAACGAATAACGTATTTGCAATTTCTTTGTTCGTTTTACCTTTTACCATTTCAGCTAATACTTCTATTTCTCGTTTAGATAGCTTATTAGTATTATGTGGTTTTGAAGATACGGTGTCTATTACACTTTGTGCTTCTGGATGAATAATCCGTTTATTATTTAAAACGTCATGTATCGTTTGAATTAATTTTTGAGGCTCAACATCCTTCATTTCATATCCATCTGCCCCTTTATTAATAGCTGAAATAACATGTTCATCATCTACATAACTTGTTAATACCAATACTTTAATATCAGGGAAATGACGTTTCACGTATTCTGTCACTTCAATACCATTCATTTCAGGCATTACCAAATCAAGAAGGATGATATCTGGTATATCATGGTCATTTAAATAATTAATTAAAGATTGACCATCCGATAAGCTTGCCAAAACTTCCAAATCAGCCACCGTCGATAAAAGGAATTCCAATCCTTGTCTTACAATATGATGGTCATCAATCAATATGACTTTAGCCACAATTTTTCTCCTTTCACCAATTTACAAAGGAATCTCTAAAGATAGCGTTGTTCCTTTGTTAGGCATTGTATCTATGTTAACTTGTCCATCTAATGCATAAATTCGTTGACTTATGTTTTTTAACCCTTGTGATGAAGTATTAGTTTCTTTATTCATATCGAAACCAATTCCTTCATCTTTTGCAATAATTATCAACTTTTCTTTATCTTGTTTTAAAATAATATGTATTGAATTAGTTTGAGCATGTTTTTTAGTATTATTTATACATTCCTGTAATATCCTATAAACGTTCTCTTCTACGATATTTGATAAACTAATAATTCCATCAACACTTATTGTTAGTTTTATATTAAGAATTTGTGCATATTGATTTAATGCCTGCACCAAACCATGCTCAAGACCTACTGGTTTAAGTTGCCAAATTAGTGTACGCATTTCATTAACCGCATTTTGACTTGTTTCTTCAATTGTCTTAAAAGCTTTTTTCGCAATTTCATCTGTCGTTATGTCATGTGCTGCATGAGCGGTCAATTTTAGTGAAAATAATAATTGGTTTACTGAATCATGTAAGTCTCTTGCTAAGCGATTACGTTCATTTAATCTAGCTGCCTCTTTTTCCTGATCAGTTAAATAAATGCGTTTAATTGAAGAGCCAATCTGTAAAGCGACCGATTCTAATAGGGCTAAATCCTGTTCGCTATAACGCGTAGTATATGGTGATGCAACATTGAGTAAACCATATTGTTCTGTGCCAGACCGTAGTGGCACTGTAGCATGGTGTGTTACACCTTCTGTTGCTGCTTTATATGCTTGATTTGCTAAATTTATTCTAGAACAATTGATTATGTTAGAAGCCTTCGTTAAACGCTCATTATGATACGCAGTGACACACCAACAAGATCCTTCTTTCATATAACAGCAATTATCCTTCTTTAATGCACCTGGGAGATCAACATCAGCTACTATCTCGTGATGGCCGTTATTATCTATAAAGAAGATCCAACCAGTTGTAAAGTTACTACCATTTATTAAATAATTCAAAGCACCGTGCATCATATTATATAATTCTGTTTCCTCATTGAGATATTCTGCTATTTCTTTTAATAATGCTAAGCGTGTTGGTTTTTCCATGAAATCGCCTCAGTTACTCATATTTGCATTAGTCTTATTATACAGTGAGATTTACATTTTTAAAAATGTAAAAATGTTTAAGTTACATATTATTATTTATTATGAAATTCGTAAGATTGTGATTAATATACGTTATTAGCAATCTAAGATATGGTATGATTAATGCGAATGCTATTAGGAGGAAATTATGAAGTTTAAAATACATGAGAATTATAATCAAAATACGTTGAGAGAAATCTTTCAATCATTGAAATTGCCTAAGAAAGACTTACATCAGTTAAATATGTCAAAAGATATAACTATAAACAATCACCCTGCGAAATTAACAGATAAAGTGCTTACCGGGGATGATATTTACATTCCAACACCAGTAGAAAAAAGTAATTACTTACCTAGTTATCGTTACGCACAAATTAGTTATGAAGATGATGATTTAGCTATTGTCATGAAACCTAAAGGCGTTAAGACTCATCCAAATGATTTAAAAGAGAGTAACACTTTAATGAATCATGTTATTTATACGTTAGATAGTGAATATGTCGAACCTATTCATCGCTTAGACCAAGAAACGGTTGGTTTACTCATTGTAGCTAAGAATCCTCTAATGAAAAAAATTCTAGATCGTATGTTGGAAGAAAATGAAATTACTAGAATATATAAGGCTAATGTCAAGTCATTATTACCAATTAAACCTCAAACTATTGATAGTCCTATAGGTAAGGATAAATTCCATCCTAATAAACGACGAATTTCTAATACAGGTCAACGAGCGATTACGCATATTCTTTCCTCTAAAATGATAAAAGAAGGCGTATGCCAATTGGATATTAAATTAGATACGGGCCGTACTCATCAAATTAGAGTTCATTTAGCTGAAATTGGTCATCCTGTTATAGGCGATCCTTTGTATGGTAATTCTACATTACGCCAACTAGAACTTAATAGTCATAAAATTGAATTTAAACATCCACTCACTCAAGAATTAATATCAGTTAGTTTGGATGATGAATAAATAATAAGGAGTAACTATCGATTCATAGACAGTTACTCCTTTTATTAGTTATATGTGGTTGTTTTTTAGTGTGGGTCCACCATATCCTCAGGTTTTATCCATTCTTCAAATTGTTCTTCTGTAACATGACCAGATTGAATAGCCGATTCTTTTAATGTTAACCCTTCTTTATGGGCTTTCTTGGCAATTTGAGCAGCTTTTTCATAACCAATGTGTGGATTTAGCGCAGTAACTAACATTAATGATTGATTTAAATAATTATTAATGTTTTCTTCAATTGGTTCAATGCCGACTGCACAATTATCATTAAACGTTTGCATACCATCTGCAAGTAAGTAAATTGATTGTAATGTATTATGAAGAATTACTGGTTTAAATACATTTAATTCAAAATTACCTTGAGAACTTGCAATACCAACTGTAGTGTCATTACCCATAACTTGTACTGCAACCATAGTTAACATTTCACATTGTGTTGGATTTACTTTACCAGGCATGATTGATGATCCTGGTTCATTTTCGGGAATTGAAATCTCTGCAAGCCCCGCTCTAGGACCAGATGCTAACCATCTAATATCATTGGCGATTTTCATTAAGTCTGCTGCTAAGGCTTTTAACGTACCATGTAATTGCACGACTTCATCATGTGAAGTCAACGCATGGAATTTATTTTCAGATGATACAAATTTATATCCAGTATTCTCTGAGATAAATTTAGCAACTTTATTACCAAATTCTGGATGTGCATTAATACCTGTACCTACGGCAGTTCCACCGATAGCCAAACTTAAGATATGTTTTTTTGATTCAGCTAATAATTCTTCACATTTATCTAACATATAACGCCAGCCACTAATTTCTTGACCTAATTTAATTGGTGTCGCATCTTGTAAATGTGTACGTCCAATTTTAATAATTGATTGGTATTTATCTTCTTTTTCTTTAAAAGTATCACGTAAATGTTTTAATGCAGGTTCAAGTTTCATTTCAACTTCATGATATAATGCAACATGCATTGCTGTTGGAAAAGTATCATTTGAACTTTGAGATTTATTCACATCATCATTAGGATGAATCGATTCATCGATACCTTGTTCTTTTAAATATTTATTTGCTACGAAGCTGACTACTTCGTTAACGTTCATGTTACTTTGCGTACCGCTTCCTGTTTGCCAAACAACTAGTGGGAAATGTTCATCTAATTCCCCTTTTAAAATTAAATCACAAGCGTAAACGATTGCATCTTTTTTAGCGTCACTTAGTTTTCCTAGTTCATGATTTGCTAATGCTGCACCTCGTTTTAATTGAGCAAATCCATATACTACTTCAATTGGCATACGTTCTTTACCTACAGGAAAGTTTCGTTTACTTCTCTCCGTTTGTGCACCCCAATATTTATCACCAGGTACTTCAATCTCTCCGAATGTATCGTGTTCAATTCTTACTGACATGCGATAATCTCCCCTTATACAATTATTTATTCATAGTATAGCATTATTTAAATTAAAGGGGCAATGCATTACTAAAGCGGTTTCAATAATACAAACTCATATCATAGATATAAAAAATAACGATTGAAACAATGATTTAATGTTCCCAATCGCTATTATCTTTGAAAAATTTTGTCTTATCGTAATTGACCGTTGCTTGCTTAAGTTAGACTTGATATTTAACTTTTACTGCTTTAATAACAGCTAAAGCACTCAAAATATAAAATATAATACTTAAAGTTATTGTAATAGGACTAATTTGAACTAGAAATCCTATAAAACCAGTAAATTGCTCATAAATATCATTTAAAGAATAAATTAAAATACCAGTTATTAAAATACAACACAACACACTTATGAACACACCTGTTTGATTACTCTTAATAAAAGGCTGAGCACTAATATTATCAATTAAGCCTTGAGATAAATTTAATTGTAATTTTATGATTTTAAACAAAATAGGTAAGTAAAGTGCACCGAATGCTATTGGAAATCCTTTTATAGAAAGTAAACTAATAATAATTGTGGCAATCGTAAGTGGAAGCCAATATCTATGTAACATTTTAAGCTCTCCTTATACATTTTCATTGAATTTTATTTTACCATAATTTTTATAGCATTAAATTGAATTAAATGATTGATTGATGAAATTACGCACTCAAATGACAATGTATATTGCTTCATTAAAAAAATAACCTAAGACATCTTTAACATCTTAGGTTACTTGGTTCATAAATAATATTTATTTTGTTAATTATCATCAAGTTAAAATTTACTCATGCGATTGATTCAACCTGTCCTCGTCGTTTTCTTCAGAAATTTGTTCCATTTCTTTGCCCAATGTTTTCAAGTCATCTAAATCTTGAACCATCGCATTTTCTTCCTCATGATAATTTAATTCTGAATCTTTATTTTTAGTCATAACTCAGACCTCACTTTTAAATTTAAGCAAATCTAGCAGTGAAATATTCTTTAACATCTTCAGGTAAACCTTCTGCAGCTGCTCTATCTAAAACAACTGTTACCATTCTATGAGCTTTTAAATCAGCTGGTTCAAAGCTAGATTTACCATTTTCTTCATAAAGTTTTTTAACAACTTCACGTTTATTAGCACCAGTCACAACTAATACTACTTCACGCGCTTTTAATAATCCTTGTCTTACATTTACATTTAAACTACCTGATTCATCAATAGAAGTAACTTGTAAAATTAATTTACCTTTATTTTCTTTAGTTTTAATTTTGTCATCAATTAAAGATTCTGCATCATCGTCAAGATTAATCGGATAAATTTGACTAGTAGGTACACCTAATGCTTCATAGTATGAGCGATTATCGTCATAATCTAAGATATTTACTTGACTAAAATCAACCGCATTATGATCTACATCTTTCTTTAACTCATCTAAAACAGGTGC
The DNA here is from genome assembly GCF_001922505.1 of Staphylococcus sp. MB377. Classification (NCBI taxonomy): domain Bacteria; kingdom Bacillati; phylum Bacillota; class Bacilli; order Caryophanales; family Staphylococcaceae; genus Staphylococcus; species Staphylococcus sp. MB377. The sequence goes on from NZ_MAON01000014.1 coordinate 8,892, forward strand.
AGCATCCTTTGTTAAATGAATTCCCGCAATAGTTGTAGGGTTGTTATTAAATTGCTTTCTAATGATATCTGCTGTGTACTCAGCTACATGTTCTACATCATTAAATACTTTAAAGTTCATTGCCATTGTCATTACACTCCTCTTAGTTCATCAATGTCATATAAATAACGTATTATTCGTTAACTTACCCTTTTAGACACTAAATCAAACTATTTTAAAAATGTTATTATACATCATTAATAAATATAACATTTTTTAATAAATAGATGCATAGAATTTTTACTAACTTACTACTTATTAGGATAAACCTGGGAAATTTTGTTGTCGCAATGCTTCATAAATTAATAAAGCGGCTGTGTTAGATAAATTTAACGATCTGATATTTTCACTCATAGGAATTCTTAATGCCATGTCAGCGTATTTCTCTTTTACCCAATCCGGTAATCCAGTCGTTTCTCTTCCAAATATAAAATAATAATCTGTATCTTCTTTAGAAAAATCAAAATCACTATACGTTTGTTTTCCAAATTTAGTTAGTAAGTAGTACTCACCTTGAGTAGCATCGAAAAAGTCTTCAATACTTTCATGATAAGTAATATATACATGCTCCCAATAATCAAGACCAGCACGTTTTAACATTTTATCATCAGTACTGAAGCCCAAAGGCTTAATTAAATGTAAATGTGTGTTCGTTCCTGCACAGGTACGTGCAATATTACCAGTATTTGCAGGAATCTCTGGTTGAAATAAAACAATATGGTTTGTCATTTAAAGTTTCCTCATTTCTATTCCTTTTATCATTTCATTTTGAACTTCTTCAATTTCATTTTCATAGTTTGCAACTATAAATTCACGTGCATCTTCACCTTGAATTTGGCCAATCGCCCAGTATGCCGTCCCTCTTATCATTGGTCTTGGATCATTTAATGCAACTTCCTTAAGTTCTGGTATTGCTGCCTCTTCATTAAAATGTGCTAAAGCTATTATTGCATTACGTTGAATTGGTTTTTTACCTCGCCAAGCACCAGCTAAATGCCCATATGTTTGTTTGAATTCTTTATTGCTCATTTGTAATAACGGTACTAATCTTGGTTTTAGAATCTCAGGTTCTAGAATAATGTCATCATGCGTTGTATTGATCCCCCTATTTCTAGGACAAACTTGTTGACACGTGTCACATCCATATAAGCGATTGCCTATCTTATATCTATATTCATCTTGCAGATATCCTTTAGTTTGAGTTAAAAAACTAATACATTTTTGAGAATTCAATTGACCATTTCCAACAAGCGCCCCTGTAGGACATCTATCTACACATATTGTACAATCTCCACAGCTATCAAGTAATGGATCATCAGGTTCAAATGGAATACTCACTAACATTTCACCTAAATAACTCCATGTTCCTAAATCTGGATTAATAATAAAACCATTACGTCCAGCAAATCCTAAACCTGCTCGTTCAGCAACGGCCCTATCTGATAATACACCAGTATCAACCATACTTTTTAGTTCTACATCAGGAACTTTAGATTGTATAAAATCAGCAAGTTTATCTAAACGTTTACGCATAATAGAGTGATAATCTTGCCCCCAAGAGGCACGAGCAAACATACCTCGGCGATCACCTCTGACACTTTTAGGTGCACCTTTAAGCTTATTCGGATATCCAACAGCAATTGCTATAATTGAGCGTGCGGTAGGCAAACTTAATTTTGGCTCAGTTCTTAATGAAATATCTGACTCCTCAAAACCCGAAGCATAGCCATTTGCATGATAATCTTCTAATTTCTTTTTAAGTTCATCAAATGGATCGGCAGTAGTAAAACCTATACTATCAATACCTATTGAATAAGCATAATCGATGATTTCTTGTTTAAGCCAATTATAATCCAATTCATTTGCCTCCTTAAAATTGATACATATTACATTTTAACATAATCCACATAATGAAATAGTTATTTATTTATATAATAATTGAACACTTTCCTAATAAATATTCCAGTTCAATTTAAAAATAGCGAGTTTGAAACATGATATGATGTCTCAGACTCGCTGCTATTTGTTTACTTATTATAAAACTCTTGATAAAAAGTTTTGCGTTCTTTGATGAGTTGGTAATTGAAATATTTGCTGAGGTGAACCTTCTTCAATAACATGCCCATCTGCCATAAATATAACTTTATCACTCACATCTTTTGCAAATCCCATTTCGTGTGTAACAACAACCATTGTCATTCCTTCTTTAGCTAAATCTTTCATTACCTTTAGAACATCATACACTACCTCTGGATCCAATGCAGACGTAGGTTCATCAAACAATATAATATCTGGATGCATAGCCAGTGCCCTTGCAATCGCAACTCTTTGTTTTTGTCCTCCAGATAATTGAGAAGGATATACATTTGCCTTATCTTCAAGTCCAACTTTTTCTAATAATGATAATGCCTCTTGTTTCAATTGATTTAAATCGCTTTTATTTAATAACTTAGGAGCCAATATGATGTTATTTAATACAGTCTTATGTGGAAACAGATTAAAATTTTGAAAAACCATGCCCATTTTTTGACGTAATTTATTTAAGTTATTTTTGTGAATAGAGAGTTCATTACCTTCGAATACAACCCTTCCGTTTGTTGGTGTTTCTAACAAATTCATACATCTTAATAAAGTGCTTTTTCCACTTCCTGATGGTCCTATAATCGCTAATACTTCACCTTTTTTAATCTCTAAATTAATATCCTTAAGCACTTCATTTTTCCCAAATTTTTTATTTAAATTTTCAATTTTAATCACTTGCTTTCAGTCTCCCTTCTATTAAACTCATTAATCTTGATAATGAAAAAGTTAATACAAAGTACATACATGCTGCTATGATTAATGGCGTAAATGGATCAAATGAAATACCTTGAACAACCTGTGCATTAAACATAATTTCACCAACCCCAATTGTAGATATGATTGATGATTCTTTTATTAAAGTTACAAATTCGTTTCCTAGCGCTGGTAATATATTTTTAAAAGCTTGAGGCAATATGATATAAATCATTGTTTTTGAGTAGTTTAACCCCAAGCATTGTGCAGCTTCAGTTTGACCTTTATCTACTGCATTAATTCCAGCTCTAATTATCTCAGCAATATAGGCTGAAGAATTAATAACTAAGGCAATCGTCCCACAAATTAAAGCAGAAATGTCTAATCCTAAAAGCGCGGTAGTGCCAAAAAATACGATAAACACTTGCACTAACATCGGTGTTCCTCTTAAAAATTCTATATATATTGTTGCGGGTAAAGAAATAATTTTAAACTTACTTAATTTTGCAAGTGCAATAAATGACCCGATTATTGCTCCACATACAACACCAATTAAAGAAATTATTATAGTGTTTTGTAATCCTTTTAAGAAAAAAGTTCCATACTTTTGAATAAAGCTTCCATCATCAACCATTTGTTCTGAAGCAATATCCATATATTTATTAATTAAATGTTTATCTTTAACATCTTTAATAGAATGATTTAAGTGTTCTAATAAAATTGGTGAGTCTTTCGGTAGTGCTATAACTGTGGGTTTCTTTTCTTCATTGAAAGAAACATGGACAATATTTAAATCCTTATTTTGCTTAGCATAAGCATCTGCTACTGGTTTTTCGATTACTAAACCATCAATTTTTTTACTTTTAAGTGCCAAAATTGCATCTGGTAAACGATTTAATGAACTTATTTGTGCATTTTCTATTTCTTGCTGTGCAATTTTTTCTTGTTCACTGCCCTTTTGAGCTCCTATTTTTTTATTATTAAAATCACTCAACTTATGGAAGGTATCATTATTATTTTTTCTAATTAACATAACATTTCCTGTTTCCATATATGGCTCGGAAAAATCAACTTCTTTTTTTCTTTCAGGTGTTGTTGTCATTCCTGATATAATTATGTCAATTTTTCCAGTTTTCAAAGCTCCAAGTAGGCTATCAAATTGCATATTCACTATTTTTAACTTTAAATGATTATCTTTGGCAATTTTTTTTGCTAATTCAATATCTACACCAGCATACTCTGTTTTACCATTTTTAGTTTTTTCAAATTCTAATGGTGCGTAATCAGCTGATAATCCTACTCTTAATTCACCCCTATCTTTAATTTTATTCCAAGTTGCATCTTCATCAGCTAATGCCATTGGTTGTATGTATATCAATGTCAAACTAATTAAGATTGCTATCGCAAGTACTTTTGTTAATTTTTTCATAAGCAACCTCCTTTAATTAATTCATTATTATACACATAAACGTATTAATATACAATAAAAATTTTAAAAAAGAGTGAAACAAAATTCGATTTGAATCTTCGTCTCACCCTGACAGGTTAACTAGAGTTGAGAAAAGGTAAATATAAACACTTTCTCAATTCAGTTAAAAGCTTTGAATTAAATTTATTTCATTATATAAATTAAACTTTTGTACATACATCTTAATTGCTATTATTGTTTAGGAATTTCGAATTTGTATATACCATCATGATAGCTTGGTATTAATTTTTTGCATATTTCATGTATAATGAATGCACTCACAAATGGAATAACAAAATAGCCGAAAACGAGCAAAATAATAATTATAGTAGCGTCTCCAGACATTCTATTAAATGCATTAATCGGTCCTACCAAGCCTGTATAACCAAATCCGGCAGATAAAGGTGTACCTTTAATACCTATAGCATATGCCAATACACCAGAGACGATACCATTTAAAGTTAAAGGAACTGCAATAATTAAATGTTTTAAATAGACTGGAATCATCATCTTCGCTGCACCTATAAGTAAAACAATATTAACCCCCATAGAGTTAACTCTTATTGAACCGAATATAAAAGTCACACAAGCTGCGACAATGCCCATGTTAGCAGCACCACTTCCCAAACCAGTTAAACTTATAGCTGTTGCTATGGCGACTAATGAAATAGGTGTAACCATTAACAATGAGAAAGTCACACTTATTAGTATAGACATAATTAAAGGATTAAGATCAGTGAATGAATTTACCATATGGCCAAGTCCTTTAGTAATTGTTTGTACATAAGGTAAAGTTAATAAACCAATTAATCCACTTAATACAGGTATTACAACCGGTAATATAATCATTTCAAGTGAGCCTAATTTTCCTTGTAAAAACATATATATTGCACAAGCTATAATTACAACTAATATGATATTGATTATATCTCCAATCCCTTTTAAAACAATGCCCTTAGCTGTAAATTGAACCGCTCCAGATCCAAGCATTGCGGCTATGCCTACCATACAAGAACCTGCCCCATTAAACTTAAATTGATGTGCAGCTAAAACACCGATAATAAATGCCATGAATGATTGAATTATCATTACTAATTGAAACACAGTTTCGAGCATTGGATGTGCATCCATAAATAATTTCAAAAATTCTCCTAATAACGCATTTGGCAATAAAGCTAATACTACTCCAGCACCTACCGCATTTAGAATATTACTAAAAAAATACTTTAAACTTACACGTTGTTTACTCATAGTAGCCTCCGTTTTTAAACATTAGCTTTATCTTAGTACAAACTAATGTGTTTAACAATATGAACATTTCTTTTTTAATCAAAAATTAATGCTAATTTTTAAAAATACCATTGCTAAAACTTAACATAAGAAGTTAAAAAATTATAAATATAATAGTTCAATAACTGATACTTAACCACAGACTAGAAAATTGAAAAATTGAAATCAATTACAAAACAAAAAAAGTGGAAACGTTGTTAAAACAACATTTCCACATTAAGAATTATACCGGCGGTCGGGGTCGAACCGACACTCCAATACAGGAACGGGATTTTGAGTCCCGCGCGTCTGCCAATTCCGCCACGCCGGCTCAATTTTTGATAAATAAAAAACTTCCATTTGGAAGCAAAAACATGGAGCGGAAGATAGGATTTGCACCTATATCTCGTTCCGGGAAGGAACGTATTCTAAAAGTTGAAATACTCCCGCATTATTAAAATTTATTGGAGCGGAAGATAGGATTTGCACCTATATCTCGTTCCGGGAAGGAACGTATTCTAAAAGTTGAAATACTCCCGCATTATTAAGAATTATGGAGCGGAAGATAGGACTTGCACCTATACCTCATTCCGGGAAGGAATGTGTTCTAAAATTGAACTACTCCCGCATCGTGCATGGAGGCGGCAACCGGATTTGAACCGGTGATAAAGGTTTTGCAGACCTCTGCCTTACCACTTGGCTATGCCGCCAATAACTGGGCTAGCTGGATTCGAACCAGCGCGTGACGGAGTCAAAGTCCGTTGCCTTACCGCTTGGCTATAGCCCATTAATAAAATTAAGGGCGGTTGAAGGGAATCGAACCCTCGAGTGTCGGAACCACAATCCGATGCGTTAACCACTTCGCCACAACCGCCATGGCAGGGACAGTAGGAATCGAACCCACATCAAAGGTTTTGGAGACCTCTATTCTACCGTTGAACTATGTCCCTAAATTAAGATGGTGGAGGGGGGCAGATTCGAACTGCCGAACCCGAAGGAGCGGATTTACAGTCCGCCGCGTTTAGCCACTTCGCTACCCCTCCATGAGATGGTGCCGGCCAGAGGACTTGAACCCCCAACCTACTGATTACAAGTCAGTTGCTCTACCAATTGAGCTAGGCCGGCATAACAAAATGGTTCAGGACAGAGTCGAACTGCCGACACATGGAGCTTCAATCCATTGCTCTACCAACTGAGCTACTGAACCATTATTTGTAATGGCGGTCTCGACGGGAATCGAACCCGCGATCTCCTGCGTGACAGGCAGGCGTGTTAACCGCTACACTACGAGACCTAAAAGATAAATTGCGGGAGGCGGATTTGAACCACCGACCTTCGGGTTATGAGCCCGACGAGCTACCGAACTGCTCCATCCCGCGATAATAATTAATGGCGGAGGAAGAGGGATTCGAACCCCCGCGGCCCGTTAAGGCCCTGTCGGTTTTCAAGACCGATCCCTTCAGCCGGACTTGGGTATTCCTCCACTAATTAAATGTAAATTACTATAAAATTATTAAATGGCGGTCTCGACGGGAATCGAACCCGCGATCTCCTGCGTGACAGGCAGGCGTGTTAACCGCTACACTACGAGACCAATAAAATACGGAGGAAGAGGGATTCGAACCCCCGCGAGCCGTTAAGCCCCTGTCGGTTTTCAAGACCGATCCCTTCAGCCGGACTTGGGTATTCCTCCAAAATTATATGGACCTTGCAGGACTCGAACCTGCGACCGAACGGTTATGAGCCGTTAGCTCTAACCAACTGAGCTAAAGGTCCAAATTATAATTCTACAACTAATAAGTAGTGGCGGTGGAGGGGATCGAACCCCCGACCTCACGGGTATGAACCGTACGCTCTAGCCAGCTGAGCTACACCGCCGTTATCTAGTTTGTAAATTTAATATGGTGGAGACTAGCGGGATCGAACCGCTGACCTCCTGCGTGCAAAGCAGGCGCTCTCCCAGCTGAGCTAAGCCCCCATATTTTTTATATAATTAAAGTTCCTATCGGGAAGACAGGATTCGAACCTGCGACCCCTTGGTCCCAAACCAAGTGCTCTACCAAACTGAGCTACTTCCCGTAAGAGAACGCGCCCGATAGGAGTCGAACCCATAACCTCTTGATCCGTAGTCAAACGCTCTATCCAATTGAGCTACGGGCGCAAAATTATATATGGTGCCGAGGACCGGAATCGAACCGGTACGGTGATCTCTCACCGCAGGATTTTAAGTCCTGTGCGTCTGCCAGTTCCGCCACCCCGGCACTATATTAAAAATAATGGAGCGGAAGACGGGATTCGAACCCGCGACCCCCACCTTGGCAAGGTGGTGTTCTACCACTGAACTACTTCCGCGTATGCGGGTGAAGGGAGTCGAACCCCCACGCCGTAAGGCGCTAGATCCTAAGTCTAGTGCGTCTGCCAATTCCGCCACACCCGCGTATACATGTGAGCCATAGAGGATTCGAACCTCTGACCCTCTGATTAAAAGTCAGATGCTCTACCAACTGAGCTAATGGCTCAAAATAGATGGTGCCGGCCAGAGGACTTGAACCCCCAACCTACTGATTACAAGTCAGTTGCTCTACCAATTGAGCTAGGCCGGCAATATATTGTTTTGATAAAATGGTGGAGAATGACGGGTTCGAACCGCCGACCCTCTGCTTGTAAGGCAGATGCTCTCCCAGCTGAGCTAATTCTCCATTATATTATGCCTGGCAACGTCCTACTCTAGCGGAACGTAAATCCAACTACCATCGGCGCTAAGGAGCTTAACTTCTGTGTTCGGCATGGGAACAGGTGTGACCTCCTTGCCATTGTCACCAGACAAGAGAATGA
>NZ_MAON01000015.1:0-17209 GCF_001922505.1 Staphylococcus sp. MB377
GAATGATGAACGTTTACACCACGTTCTCTTAATATTTCAGATATATCACGATAGCTCAATGCATATCTTAGATAGTAGCCAACGGCTACAGTGATAACATCCTTGTTAAATTGTTTATATCTGAAATAGTTCATACAGAAGACTCCTTTTTGTTAAAATTATATTATAAATTCAACTTTGCAACAGAACCGTATTTTATGAGTACACTCTAAATTAAGGAGATGTATAATCAATCTAAAATTGTATTTTTATACTTTTGTTATATAATCTTTCTACTTAGAGATATATTGTAAAAAAACCAACAAAATGTTATATTAACATTACTATTTTATCGATGAAGGAGGATTAAAATGACAGCTTCTATGAGACTCAAATAAACCTTTTTGAATACAAAACTAAATTAATTCAAAAAGGCTTGTCCGCAATACACACTCATAGGATGACTTATGTCATTTTTTATCCTTCGATAGGAATAATAAACGCTTTCAAATACTAAAACATCATAATAAATTTTTAAGTGTTTGAAAGTGTAATGTGAATGAGACGGGAGTAGCCTGTCTCATTTTTTTGCGTACACGTCCTTTAAATATACAAGGAGTGTATAAATATGGAACAATATACAATTAAATTTAACCAAATCAATCATAAATTGACAGATTTACGATCACTTAACATCGGTCATCTTTACGCTTACCAATTTGAAAAAATAGCACTTATTGGGGGTAATGGTACTGGCAAAACCACATTACTAAATATGATTGCTCAAAAAACAAAACCAGAATCTGGAACAGTTGAAACGGTTGGCGAAATTCAATATTTTGAACAGCTTAACATGGATGTGGAAAATGATTTTAACACGTTAGACGGTAGTTTAATGAGTGAACTCCATATACCTATGCATACAACCGACAGTATGAGTGGTGGTGAAAAAGCAAAATATAAATTAGCTAATGTCATATCAAATTATAGTCCGATATTACTTTTAGATGAACCTACAAATCACTTGGATAAAATTGGTAAAGATTATCTGAAAAATATTTTAAAATATTACTATGGTACTTTAATTATAGTAAGTCATGATAGAGCACTTATAGACCAAATTGCTGACACAATTTGGGATATACAAGAAGATGGCACAATAAGAGTGTTTAAAGGTAATTACACACAGTATCAAAATCAATATGAACAAGAACAGTTAGAACAACAACGTCAATATGAACAGTATATAAGTGAAAAACAAAGATTGTCCCAAGCCAGTAAAGCTAAACGAAATCAAGCGCAACAAATGGCACAAGCATCATCAAAACAAAAAAACAAAAGTATAGCACCAGATCGTTTAAGTGCATCAAAACAAAAAGGCACGGTTGAGAAGGCTGCTCAAAAACAAGCTAAGCATATTGAAAAAAGAATGGAACATTTGGAAGAAGTTGAAAAACCACAAAGTTATCATGAATTCAATTTCCCACAAAATAAAATTTATGATATCCATAATAATTATCCAATCATTGCACAAAATCTAACATTGGTTAAAGGAAGTCAAAAACTGCTAACACAAGTACGATTCCAAATACCATATGGCAAAAATATAGCGCTCGTAGGTGCAAATGGTGTAGGTAAGACAACTTTACTTGAAGCTATTTACCACCAAATAGAGGGAATTGATTGTTCTCCTAAAGTGCAAATGGCATACTATCGTCAACTTGCTTATGAAGACATGCGTGACGTTTCATTATTGCAATATTTAATGGATGAAACGGATTCATCAGAATCATTCAGTAGAGCTATTTTAAATAACTTGGGTTTAAATGAAGCACTTGATCGTTCTTGTAATGTTTTGAGTGGTGGGGAAAGAACGAAATTATCGTTAGCAGTATTATTTTCAACGAAAGCGAATATGTTAATTTTGGATGAACCAACTAATTTTTTAGATATTAAAACATTAGAAGCATTAGAAATGTTTATGAATAAATATCCTGGAATCATTTTGTTTACATCACATGATACAAGGTTTGTTAAACATGTATCAGATAAAAAATGGGAATTAACAGGACAATCTATTCATGATATAACTTAAAAACTATACACTAATTTATATTGAATATTAGGTTCATTTATATCAATATAAAAAATACGTTCACAAGAAAAATATAATAGAAATAAGGATCCAATAAAATGACTCGACATAATGAAATTATTAAATGTGCAGAAAAATATCAATTACACATCCAACCTCAAACAATCTCATTGAATGAATCGGGACTTGATTTTCAAGTTGCATTTGGAAAAGATAAACATGGAGTAGAATGGGTTTTGAGACTACCAAGAAGACCTGACGTTTATAAACGAACAAAACCCGAAAAACAAACGGTAGACTTCTTACAGAAGAATGTTTCATTTGAAATACCGAAGTGGAAAGTACATGCAAAAGACCTTATTGCTTACCCAAAACTTACAGGTAAACCCGCAGCCACAATAGATCCAGAAATACAAAATTATGTATGGGAAATTGAACACAAACCATTACCAGAAAACTTTATTAACACATTAGCTGAAACACTCGTAGATTTACACAACATACCAGAAGAAAACATTAACGTTCAGCATATAAATATCAAAACCATACAAGAAATAAAAAATGACTTTCAAAGAAGAATGAATAAAGTTAAAGAAACTTATGGCGTATCAGATGAATTATGGAACAGATGGAAACAATGGTTAGAAAACGACGAACTATGGCCTCGACATGCGACCATGATACATGGGGACTTACATCCAGGACATATAATGGTAGATAACCAAGCAAACGTCACAGGTCTCATAGACTGGACTGAAGCAACCCACTCCGACCCATCAATGGACTTTATAGGACACCATCGTGTATTCGACGACGAAGGATTAGAGCAACTTATAACAGCATACGGTAAAGCTGGAGGTGAAATATGGCCACGAATGAAAGAGCATATAATAGAACTCAATGCAGTATTCCCAATGTTTATCGCTGAGTTTGCTATGGAATCAGGAGAATCGGCGTATGAAACGATGGCATTGAAAGAGTTAGGTATGAAAGAGTAGAACTTATATTAAAAGAGGCCCATTTTAAAGACGAAGGCAATCCTGATGAAATTTTAAAACTGCGTTTAATTAGTGATGGTCTTTGGTTTTCTATAATGTATTAAATATCTGGACATGGAACAAATGCAACAAATGGAAAGAATCGTTTTCGAAATTTCTAACTCCTTAAATCAGGAGGATAAATAAACGGTCATTTTCATTGAAAGCACTTATATAAATTTCATCAATTTTAATACCTACCGTAAATACATTTCATAAGTATTAAACAGATGATTAAAATTTTTAGTTAATTTAAATATTTATGATAGAGATGACCTTCAAATGAACGGTTCTGTTACAAAGAAAAAATCTATATTTATTTTTAGTAAGTTTTAATTATAGATATGTACACTTTGAGTACACCCTAATCATACAAAATGAATTGTTGAAATTACAGCAATTAAAATGTATGATTAGGGTGTATATTAATTATGAGGTGAAACTAAATGATTGTGGGCTATGCGCGGGTATCATCAGTAGATCAAAATTTAGAAAGACAACTTGAAAATTTAAAAACATTTGGTGCTGAAAAAATTTTTACAGAAAAACAATCAGGTCAATCTATAGAAAACAGACCCGTCTTTCAAGAAGCATTGAACTTTGTGAGAATGGGAGATCGTTTTGTCGTGGAATCAATTGATCGTTTAGGTCGTAATTATGATGAAGTCATTAATACCGTTAATTATCTTAAAGAGAAAGAAGTACAATTGATGATTACCAGTCTACCAATGATGAATGAAGTCATTGGTAATCCATTATTAGATAAATTTATGAAAGATTTAATTATACAGATATTAGCAATGGTTTCAGAACAAGAAAGAAATGAAAGTAAACGTCGACAAGCTCAAGGGATTCAAGTTGCGAAAGAGAAAGGCGTATATAAAGGACGACCTTTATTATATTCTCCCAATGCGAAAGATCCTCAAAAACGTGTTATCTATCATCGTGTTGTAGAAATGTTAGAGGAAGGCAAAGCGATTAGTAAAATTGCGAAAGAAGTGAATATTACAAGACAAACTGTTTATAGAATTAAACACGATAACGATGATTTGTTTTAATAAACGGTTTTTCAATGCAAATGAGAGCTTCTCACAGCGTCTGAAAACTTATGGTGATCAATTATTCTGAGATTTTAATATTAAAACAAGAAAAGAGAGAACCAATAAAAAGCTACCTAATAACTGGTAGCTTTTTATTTATCGTAATTTTAATATATATCTGATTTTTTCATATTTCCAGCCTTAACTTCTGCTGTATCATATATTGCGATAAATGCGTCTGGGTCTACATCATTTATAATTTCTTTAAGTTTTTGTTCTTCGAGTTTATTAATAACACAAGAAATTTCTACAAATGAATTATTTTCTTCATCAATAGTCACTTTTGTAAATGTGCAATACCTTCCCAGTCTTTCTTTAATTTCTTTATTCATAATGTCATAATCTTTTGTAATAATTTTAAACGTTTTCGAACCACTTAGTCCTTCTTCAATAATATGTATAACTTTTGAAGCAATAAAATATGCGAGCGCTGATAAAATGGCACCTTTAAAGCCAAAAACAGTAGAAACAAGTATAAATACGAATGTATTGAGAAATAAAATTAAATCACTTGTTCCGAAAGGTAACTTTCTAGATAATAAAACGGCTAACATATCTATACCATCTAATGCCCCACCATTTCTAAGGGCAAGACCCATGCCTAATCCAATAACAACTCCACCAACTACAGTAATAAGTAGTGAATCACCTTCAATAATTGTTGGTACATGATGCATAATCGAAGTGAATATAGATAATGATAAGATACCTATTATTGAAAATATAGCAAACTTACGTCCGATTTGTTTATAACCTAACCATATAAATGGTAAATTGATTATTCCTATTAATATTCCTAAAGGTAAACCAAACAAAGTGGAACCTACAATACTAATCCCTGTGACTCCTCCGTCAGAAACGTTATTTGGGATTAATATAGATTCCAAACCATATGCTGTAATAAGTGCCCCAATTATAATAAGTAAAATCCTGCCGAATGATATAATCACCATTTTTTTTGTCATTTTTGAACTCCTATTTTTATTATTAAAAAGTCTTCACCTATATTATAACTTGTTTTATCAATTTAATGAAATTGGTGTTAATGATTGATATCATATTTTTTTAAACAAAATTCTAAAAAAGATAATTTAATGTTTAATCAGCGTCTAATACTCAAAGTAAATAAATGAAAAATTTCCCAAGGCATTTACAAATATATTAAAATACACCAATCTCTAAAATTTTGAAGATTGGTGTATTTTAAATCAGTTTATCTGGTTCCTACATCATTTGCAATTTCAGTTTTTTTATTTTTAATATGATAAATACCTGCTTGAACACTTCCAAAATTAGGATTATCTTTTTCTTCTTTAATATTGTAACCTTGATTTTGAAGTATATCTAAATACTTTTTATTCATCCCTTTTTCAAAATGTACTGTATTACCATCATTATAAAATCTAGGTTTATATATACTATCTTGCAACGATCCATTACCTCTAAGGTAATCAATAATTACTTCATTAAGAATAGTTGGTATTTTATTTCCACCAGGGCTACCAATTCCCATATAGTAGTCTGGTCCAACTATAATTGTTGGAGATATATATGACCTTGGCACAGTATTTTTAGCATGATAATTGTTACTATCTTTATTATCAGAGAAGTTCGTCATGGAATTATTCATATAGAATCCTTCATCCATATATTTACCAGACCCAAAGTATCTTGATAGTGTATTTGTCGTACTCGTCATTTGACCTTGTTTGTCAACGACTACAAAGTGTAAAGTACTCGTTTTCTTAACACTATTATCGCTAATAGAGTCAGATGTATTTTGATTGTTATATTTATTACTTATATACATATTTGAAAGGTATTCTTGAGAGAAGTTCGTTTTAGCATTAACGATATCTCTATTACTGTACATTAAATCTCTTCCTGATAAAACACTATTTAAGTATTGTTCATCACTTTGACCATTATTAAGCATCTCATCTAATTTTAAACCTTGTAGCATTAATCCGCCACCTAAGGGATTAGATGATGAATAAACATGGGTATTTAAATACTTTGTTTCACTTGTTTTTTTCTGTTTTGATTTATAATTATTAAAATCAGTTTTATCAATCTGGCCGTTTAATTCTGTAGTTAGATGCTTTGCAAGTTTATCGTAAAAGTAATTAGGCCCATTATTTTTAATGCCTTTTAATGTTTTAGTAAGTTGTGGCTGCTTTACAATATCTCCATTTTTAACAGTATTACCATCTCCTTTGAAAAAAGGAGATGATTTATCAATACCTTTGCTATATTTTTTTATACTCATTTCTAATTCAGAATTAACTTCAAAACCGTCTTCTGCTAAAGGAATAACATAATCAAATATTTTTTAATCATTAATAATGCAGAAAAATTAAGAATACGCTTAGAAGAATTATTTAATGCAAATACAGTTTATATACAAAGAATAAAAGATAGACCATTAGAAGCGCGTAAAGATGTTGATGAAAGAGATTTAGAAAAAATTGATCAATGTGTTATTTTATTTGGTGATGTGAAATTAATGATTGCAGATGATACTGAAGGACTTCCAATTACTAAAGGAAATAATGTTTCTTTGTGTGTGACATTCGAAAATGTCGAAGACACAAAGAGAATTTATGATAAATTCGTTGAATTAGGCTCTGAAATTTTATTACCTTTTGCTCCGAAATTTTACACGGAAGGTTACGGATATGTTAAAGATGAATTCGGAATTGCTTATCATCTCTTTACCAAAAGAAAAAATTAAAAAAAGAGCATATATCATATGCTCTTTTTTTAATCATAATTTACATAATCGATGATTATCAGAAGTTTCATCACTATAAAAGGTGTATCAAAGATTTATACTCCCTTGATACACCTTTTACATTCATTTTTAATTACCGAAGAATCGACTCCAAAATCCCTTTTTAGGTGGTTCTACCTCCCTATTATCATCAGGATCATTCTTCGTTTCTTCAACGAACTTATCCTCTTTTGTTAATTCACCTTCATCTGTACTGTCATTCTTTTTCTCTTCGGCTATATCCTTGTAATTTACTTCTGTTGGTTGACGCTTTGTTTGTTGTTGGTTGATATTTTGCGATTCTTCAGTAAAAGTTGCTTCTTGCGGATTAATATTTTGTCTATTATTCGTCGCTGTATCAAAAGAATAATTAAGCTGTCTTTCTTCTTCTAATTGACTTTCTAGTTTTTGAATTTTTTTATTGCTTTCTAAAGCTAATATTTGTTGATTCTCCAACAATTTATTTAACGTATTAACATTGCTATTTTGTTGATCTAATTGCTTAGTTAAATTCTCAATATATTTTTCATCATTTTTAGCTCTAGTTTCAAAGATTTCTATTTGCTTTTCTAATTCGTTTACTTTTGTTTTTAATGTCTCAGAACTATTTGAATTATTATATATATTCTTTTCTGATTTTGCAGTATTTTCACCAAACAATTCTTTTTTTACTGATTCTTTATTTTGGATTGTACTCTCTTTCTTAGTAATTTTTTCTATAATTTTCAAATAATCATTATCATCAATATAATTAATCCCATTTTCTTTTTCAAAAGTTATATTTAAACTTTTAGCATTATTAACAATAGTTTGTTTAGTTACACCTAATTCATCAGCAACCATTTTAATAGTTCTCATAACATCCACCCTTAGGTACCTAATTTAGTACCTAAATTTTACCACCTAATGAATTTTATTTCATCAATTACCACTAAATTTACTACCTATTTACTACATATGCACCTAATTAGCTACCTATAATATGTTTTTGGAGCTTAATTAGGTACTAAAACAATGAACTACACATTTTGCCATGGCAATGTGCTTTTAACTACATTTAAAACTCTTTATATACTTTCTTAAAAGTGTTAATATTGCTTTATAAATACTAAAAGAGTCAATGCTATTGGCGTAGCATTGACTCTCGGTAATAAAACGATTCGCACTCGTTTGTTTATATATTTTTTGATACTTGTATTATATCTATCTAATCATCTAAGTGCAAGCACAAAACATATAACTTACGTAAAAATTGTTTTATTACCTCAATCCTAAAAATGGAAATGAGGTTTTTATTATGCCCAATTTTGAAAAATACAATTTATCACAAGTAAAAACTGAAAGGTTTTATCAACTACCTAAATATTTATTCGAAGATGCATATTTTAAAAAAATGTCGGCGGAAGCCAAAATTATGTATGCGTTATTAAAAGATCGCTTTGAATTATCCATCCAAAATGAATGGGTAGATAAAAATAATAACATTTACTTTATTTTCAGTAATAAACATTTGTGCGAATACTTAGGTTATGCAGAACAAAAAATTATAAAATTAAAAAAAGAGTTAATAAGTTTTAATTTATTAACTCAAGAACGTGTTGGCCTTAATAAACCAAATAGATTATATTTATTAAAACCTAATTATGACATTAAAGCCAGTCATAGCAAGGAACTTCCAAATTCACAGTTCCAGAACAATGAATTTGGAAGTTCTAGAACTGTGAATTTAAGTGGTCAAGAACTTCCAAATTCACAGTCTAATGATACTGAGAATAATGATACTGATTATATTAAAACTGAGAGTAATGATACGAATGATTTGAATGATAATAAGCTAACTTTTCCTAGTAATCATACAAATCATTCAAATCACAACAATTCAAACTTTAATAATGAAGCTTTAAAATTCCAATTACTCGAAGAACTACCTCAAAGTATTCAAAGGTATTTAAGTAACTTTTCTGTAAATGAAATTAAAATCATCAAACCTGTATTATTAAAAGCCAAGACGTCCTTTAATAATTCTATTGATACATATTACTTATTAGAAGATATGGAAATAGAAATACTTCATGTTCTTAAACGTTTCAAAGCTATGCTTATTCAAAAAAATGAAACCGTTGAAGCCATGCAAGGGTACTTAATGAAATCCCTTAAGTCTGAATTCGCTGAAATGCATACGCTTAATAAACGACGTGATCATTTACCAATCACTTCTTTATTTAATCAATAATGATTCAATTAGAGAGCATCTTTAAATAGATGTTCTCTTTTTTTATTTACAAGTGGTTGCTAAGGCAACCACCTAGATCAAACGAAAGGTAAGGGAGGGGATAACAAAATAAGATCAACACAATATCACAATATAGCATGCTGCTATTAAAGAAAGGAGGAAGAATTATGAGTACTAAGAAAAAGATTAAAGTTACTTTGGCAATGATTAATGTTCTTTTAACTGCAGTCGAACTTTATCTTCAATGGCAATTGAGTAAATCTGAAAATGAACTGTAGTTAAACAAGTAGGTAGGACTAAAACGTTTCTGTTTTAGTCCTATTTTTTCTATAAATGGTTATTATTCATTTGAAAATGGCTCAAACATGTCGCATAAGATGAAAAATAAAATGATCATTTAACGTTGTTTTAACTTTAAAAATTATAAAAATACTAACCGTTTTTATATTCTTTAGCAATCTTTCTTAGTTATAAAAGTAACTTAATAAAATCGTTTTTGTCATTTACTTTGTTAATGATCGGAAAGAAAAGATTGATTTTATCATTCCAAAAAATCAAAATTCAGATTCAATTGATATACATCATAAACAAAAAGTAAGTCGTTAATGTTCAAGACATAAGTCGAATGTAATTTTAAATTTGATTTTTTCTATCCCAAACTGAGTAAAGATATTTACTTAGTTTTCTTTTTTTTTTATCTCCAATTATTTTACTAACAATGCTTATTTTGAAAATAAAAATAAGCACTTAAAGTAAAAAGTGAACAAGAGAATAGCCACTTTTGTCTTAAAGCACGTTTTGTTTTTGGAAATATTACAAATATAATAGGATTTTCAAATAGTATTTGACATGAGCATAAGGAAATCCAGTACCACCTTTGGTGGTATTCAGCATAGCTGAAGGATTGTCTTACCGTTCGCTTTGCTTACTTGCTCTTTGAAATTCACTACAAGTGTTGATATAACAACATTTATAGTTAATATTAAATAAAAATTAATCGACATTATAAACCTTAATATTGCATACTATTTACAATTGTTACAAGACCACTTTAAATTGTCTGAATACTATTGTTTTTATTGATTTCATAGGCTTCAGTCGTCGTCAATCCTATAAATAGGATTGATTTTTTTATCCAAATCCTATTAATCCTATTACTTTTAGTATTAATATCAAAAATAAAATCACTCAAAAGTAATCTAAGTAATTCATTCATTTGTTTTACTTTTTGAAATTGACTAAATACTTTTTGCTCAATATCGTATTCAATAATGATCTTATTATTTATTTTTAAGTTCAAAAAAGAAGGGAAAGAATAAAACAATTTCTATACTTTTCTATGCTCGATTTTATTAAAAAGTGACCCGAAATAAAGATCACTTTATCTTTTTATTAAATAGAAAATTAAAAAAACGGAAAAATATATAATAAGATTCATCGAATGATTACTCAAATTTTTGTTTGTGAAATACATTTATATTTATTTGATTCTCATTTGCGTTTTAAGAGCTAACTTAAAATTTCAGTAGCTCTTACTCACTTTTTGGATGATAAAAGTGAAAATAATACCAAAAAATCAAGAAAAGATATTTTAATTATAACGTAGCATTTATGACGAAAAAATTTATTGTTCGTTGAGAAGAACTCTTAACTAAACTTATAGACGAATGTCGGTATAGCGTGAGCTATTAAGCCGACCATTCGACAATTTTAGGGAGCAATTGTGATAAAGTATTAATGTTTTAAACCTGTTACATCATTGATTTCGTTGGGATGTAACAGGTTTGTTTCTTTTAATTTGGATTTGTTGTGAGATTATAAATTTATAAAAAACAAGGAGAAGCTTATGATATCGAATAAATTAAAATCTGCGAGATTAGCAAAGGAATTAACGCAATCTGAGGTAGCTAAAAAATTATACGTTACTAGACAAACTGTTTCTCGATGGGAGCAAGGTAAAACGTTGCCTAATATTTATGTAATTCAAGAATTAAGCGATCTTTATGATATTTCTTTAGATGAATTAGTAGTAAATACAGCATTAGAAAATAAGGAGGCTAAAAGTATGAAAAATGTAAATCCTTTTGCTTTATTTGGAGCGATATTATTTAATGTGTTTTTATTTTCTTTAATAGTTATATTTTTTGGTGGCTTTTTGTTATTATCTTTATTCATTTCTTTAGCTATGTTATTTAGTCCTTTGATTTTAGCAATCTTTGTTTTAACGGGTGTACAAGAGTTTAATGTAATTCAACTAGTTATGACTGTTATTTTCGTTGTTATTGGTTTGTTATCAATTCCTTTATTGAAAAAAGTCAGTGTATTTTTATTTAAATTTTTCAAACGATATTTGAAATTTAATCATAAAGCAATTTTTTATTGAATTTAGAAACGAGTTTCTTTATAAAAGTAAGCAAAGATATAATATAAAATGACTTATCGGAAGTGAATATGCTTATGTATTTACAAATGATATAATAATAGAGTCGCCTATCTCTCAGGCGTCAATTTGACGTAGAGAGGAGGTGCATACGCGATGTCTGAAATCTTTGTGAACATCATGACCACAGCAGCAAGTGGTTGTCTCGTTGCGCTATTTGCGCATTGGCTACGCAAGCGTAATGACGAATAGGCGACTAGTCACACCAAAAAATCCCCTTACTACGGCCATAGTAAGGGGATTTGGTGCATACATGCCTGATAATCTTTGTTAATTACATTGTAACACTATAATTGGTAGGAATGCAAAGTTCATAAAGTTTGAGCGTAAATATTATAATTACGGAGTTATTTTATTTATATCTGTAGTATATATAAATAGGAATAGGGTTAATGATATTTATAAAACATGCATTTTTAATTGATGTTTTAATAACTATACTGATATATGTTATATATTATAAGAATCATTTGATAATAATGTGAGTCAGTAACATTTTTATATGGCTTAGAGAGGAAGTTTTAGAATGAAGAAGATGTTACGTATATCGATTTTCATAATAGTGGTCTCCATATTTATTGTTTTTAAATACTCTTATCAAATTGAGGGAATTCTAGAAGAATATCCAAATATTTTAAAAGCATTTGTAGCATTATTCACTCTCCTTACAACTGTTATCAGTCTTGTTATCGCATATAAATCATATGATAATAGCGTTAAGCAACAAGAAAAAGATAAAGAAGAAAAAAACAAACAGTTCGAAGAAAATAGCGATAGGATTATTAATAGTTTGAAATCTGATTTAGCAAAATATACTAGGAAAATAAATGTTTTTAGATTAGGATATACGAATTCAGGTTCTGTTGCAAACTTGAAAATCATATAATATAGATACAAAGAAATGAAAAATAATAAAATCCAACCGAATAATCTGTTGATATAATAGTATATAATTTACTGCTTTTGCATAACTTTGTATATTAATTTAACTTTGCAACAGAACCAAACGACATATTGGGGAAAATCAAATGGATTTAGTTGAGAATTGTAATACATTTTTGTCTTTTGTGACGAATAGAAGAATGGACAAAAAGAAATTATATAAATCTAATCCATGTAAAAATCGTTTTTGTCCGATGTGTGCATGGCGAAAGGCGAGAAAAGATGCATTAGGTTTGTCATTGATGATGCAGCATATTAAGCAAGCAGAAGATAAGCAATTCATCTTTTTAACACTTACAACGCCAAATGTAACAAGTGAACATTTGGAAAGTGAAATAAAACATTATAATCAATCATTCAGACGATTAAGTAATCGTAAACATTTTAAGTCTATAGCTAAAGGTTATGTTAGAAAATTAGAAATTACTTATAACAAAAAGCGTGATGATTATAACCCACATTTTCATGTATTGATTGCCGTTAATAAATCATATTTTAAAGATACTAAAGCTTATATTACTCAAAAAGAATGGCTAGAAATGTGGCGTGATGTCACAGGAAATTCTGAAATTACACAAGTACATATACAAAAAGTTAAGCAAAATAATAATAAAGAACTTTACGAAATGGCTAAATATTCTGGTAAGGATAATGACTATTTAATTAATCAAAAAGTGTTCGACGCATTTTATAAAGCGTTAAAAGGAAAACAAGTTCTTGTTTATTCTGGACTGTTTAAAGACGCAAGAAAGAAATTAAAAAATGGAGAATTAGATTACTTAAAAGAAGTTGATCCGACCGAATATATTTATCAAATTTTTTATACTTGGAATAAAAAAGAGTATTTAGCGAGTGAAATTTTTGATTTAACAGAAAGTGAAAAACAAGAAATTAATCATCAAATGATTGATGAAATTGAAGAAGAAAAATAAAAATAAATTTTCTTAAACGTTAGCAAAAAGCTAGCGTTTTTTTGTTGAAAATACGTTAAAAATGGCTGGGTACAAACTGGGTACAGACACAATATATAGGGGTACAACCGGGGTACAATCGCAATTTGTAGGGGTACAATCGGGGTACAAAATAAATTTCTAGGCACCTATGAAAAATCTCTGTATCCCTTGAAATGTCTGGCTTCGCCAGACCCACCTTTTTAAAAGGTGGCAAATTTCCCTTATGCTCTTAACTCTTGATTTGGGTTCAATTCAAAATTTGGTATTTTTTGAAAGAAATTGCCCCTGCAGGAACTAAAAAAGTTGATGAATTTTTGAGCCATTTTATGCCAATTTTTAATTTGCATATAACTGGGCACAGTGTCTAAAAAAACGGCACTGGTTTTGCTCAAATTTTTGTTTGTGAAATTAAAATATATTTATTTGGCTCTCATTTGCGTTTTAAGAGCCAATATAAGTTTTTGGGTATAAAACTATATAAATAACTCTAATTTTTCAAAATACCGCCTTAAAATTAAAAATAAAGGTATTCTGATTTGTAATAAATTAAAATATAAAAAAAGAGCCACCATTTAAAATTTAGGCAGCTCTTACTCACTTTTTGGATGATAAAAGTGGAAAATTAATTCGAGAAAAAACAGAAAGGATATTTTAATTATAACACGGCATTTATGCCGAGAAAATTTATTGATGTTGAGAAGAACCCTTAACTAAACTTGTAGACGAATGTCGGTATAGCGTGAGCTATTAAACCGACCATTCGACAAGTTTTGGGATTGTTAAGGGTTCCGAGGCTCAACGTCAATAAAGCAATTGGAATAAAGCAATTATGTTATTGATTTTAAATTTTTTATATCAAAATGGTCTTTTTCTGTTAAATCATAACCAGAATGAAAAAGAAGTTGAGCTTCTTTTGAAATACATGGTATTTTTCGACCTTTGTAATTAGTTTCTGAAAACCAGTCATTTTGGAAAACATAATTACCACCTTCTGGGTTTGCTTGGGTAATTGATCCATCATCATTTAGATTTATAGGATGAATATCTAAATACCCATATTCTTCATGCTTAAGTTCCATACGTGAAGGCATCCAATCAACTTCTATTTTGTATCCTATATCTTCTAATTTTTGTATAACTTTTTGAGTGTGTTGAGCGTCAAAATCTATATCTATATCTCTGTGTTCTCTTTGTTGTTTTCCAGTTAATACATCTACCCCCCAGCCACCATCTAACCAATAAGTTACTTTCATGTGTTCAAATAAATCTAAAATATAAAATAAATCTTTTTCTGTTACATTATTATTTTTCATTTTATCCCTCCTAACTTGGGAATTTGAAACAAGTTGAAAACGAGTTTCTTCTTGTCTTGATAATAAGGGTAACTATTACAAGCTGTGATAGTTACCCTTATTCCATTGATATGACTGGTTTTAAGCACAAAAAAAGTTGCCTTTTCCAGCATACTATTGTATCGTTTTAGGTGTCTAAGCTAAACGAAAAATAGAAAGGAGAAAAAGCAACGTCTTTTCGTATTTCAAACAAAGTTGTTTTATGTGAATTATATGAAAAAGTATACTGAGAAAAAACAAAGAAATCAAGTATTTCAAAACTTTATTAAACGACAGGTTCTGTTGCAAACTTGAAAATCATATAATATAGATACAAAGAAATGAAAAATAATAAAATCCAACCGAATAATCTGTTGATATAATAGTATATAATTTACTGCTTTTGCATAACTTTGTATATTAATTTAACTTTGCAACAGAACCAAAAAATTAATAAAAATCTTGTTGGTTTTATGCGTGCAACGGAAGTGACAATAAATAATAAAGATAATTCTTATAATCAGCACATGCATGTATTGGTATGTGTGGAACCAACTTATTTTAAGAATACAGAAAACTACGTGAATCAAAAACAATGGATTCAATTTTGGAAAAAGGCAATGAAATTAGACTATGATCCAAATGTAAAAGTTCAAATGATTCGACCGAAAAATAAATATAAATCGGATATACAATCGGCAATTGACGAAACTGCAAAATATCCTGTAAAGGATACGGATTTTATGACCGATGATGAAGAAAAGAATTTGAAACGTTTGTCTGATTTGGAGGAAGGTTTACACCGTAAAAGGTTAATCTCCTATGGTGGTTTGTTAAAAGAAATACATAAAAAATTAAACCTTGATGACACAGAAGAAGGCGATTTGATTCATACAGATGATGACGAAAAAGCCGATGAAGATGGATTTTCTATTATTGCAATGTGGAATTGGGAACGGAAAAATTATTTTATTAAAGAGTAGTTCAACAAACGGGCCAGTTTGTTGAAGATTAGATGCTATAATTGTTATTAAAAGGATTGAAGGATGCTTAGGAAGACGAGTTATTAATAGCTGAATAAGAACGGTGCTCTCCAAATATTCTTATTTAGAAAAGCAAATCTAAAATTATCTGAAAAGGGAATGAGAATAGTGAATGGACCAATAATAATGACTAGAGAAGAAAGAATGAAGATTGTTCATGAAATTAAGGAACGAATATTGGATAAATATGGGGATGATGTTAAGGCTATTGGTGTTTATGGCTCTCTTGGTCGTCAGACTGATGGGCCCTATTCGGATATTGAGATGATGTGTGTCATGTCAACAGAGGAAGCAGAGTTCAGCCATGAATGGACAACCGGTGAGTGGAAGGTGGAAGTGAATTTTGATAGCGAAGAGATTCTACTAGATTATGCATCTCAGGTGGAATCAGATTGGCCGCTTACACATGGTCAATTTTTCTCTATTTTGCCGATTTATGATTCAGGTGGATACTTAGAGAAAGTGTATCAAACTGCTAAATCGGTAGAAGCCCAAACGTTCCACGATGCGATTTGTGCCCTTATCGTAGAAGAGCTGTTTGAATATGCAGGCAAATGGCGTAATATTCGTGTGCAAGGACCGACAACATTTCTACCATCCTTGACTGTACAGGTAGCAATGGCAGGTGCCATGTTGATTGGTCTGCATCATCGCATCTGTTATACGACGAGCGCTTCGGTCTTAACTGAAGCAGTTAAGCAATCAGATCTTCCTTCAGGTTATGACCATCTGTGCCAGTTCGTAATGTCTGGTCAACTTTCCGACTCTGAGAAACTTCTGGAATCGCTAGAGAATTTCTGGAATGGGATTCAGGAGTGGACAGAACGACACGGATATATAGTGGATGTGTCAAAACGCATACCATTTTGAACGATGACCTCTAATAATTGTTAATCATGTTGGTTACGTATTTATTAACTTCTCCTAGTATTAGTAATTATCATGGCTGTCATGGCGCATTAACGGAATAAAGGGTGTGCTTAAATCGGGCCATTTTGCGTAATAAGAAAAAGGATTAATTATGAGCGAATTGAATTAATAATAAGGTAATAGATTTACATTAGAAAATGAAAGGGGATTTTATGCGTGAGAAGGTTCTGTTGCAAAGTTGAATTTATAATATAATTTTAACAAAAAGGAGTCTTCTGTATGAACCATTTCAGATATAAACAATTTAACAAGGATGTTATCACTGTAGCCGTTGGCTACTATCTAAGATATGCATTGAGCTATCGTGATATATCTGAAATATTAAGAGAACGTGGTGTAAACGTTCATCATTC
>NZ_MAON01000016.1:0-13191 GCF_001922505.1 Staphylococcus sp. MB377
AATTTGCGTAATCGAATTATTATAACTTCGCGACTATTTGCCTCAACAACAAAAAAAGAGATTAAACAACCTAAGGTTGCTTAATCTCAATATTTGGACTCATCAGTCCGATTTGACGTAGAGCCATTATTTCGAGCAGCATAATCAATCGTATTTGCAAAGGCTAAAGTTGGCAAAACGATTATTAGCAATTAATAAATTAGTACCTTTATATATATCTGACAAAGTTGTCCTCTTCCCTATTAAACATCAACGTGCACCTTTACAAACTTACATCAACGCATTAACAATTATTGGATTAACTTCTACTACAAATGGCGTCATCATTACTTTTGAAAACAATATCCAATTACAAGTTGATGAACCCTATTCGTTAATTTATAAAAAATGGCAAGAAAGTACATTATTGTATCATTTAGTACAAAAAACTATGCAGATTTATTAAATTTATATTCTAATAATTTTTTTGTAAAAAATGCAGTAACTGATTTAATGAGTAATAAACTTACGATTGCAAGAAGTATTGCACCTATTAAAATTAAGATCACATTTATAACTGGCAATGAAACTTGTGGATTTATAAAATAATTCACTGCAGTAAGACTTGTAATAAACCCTGTTAAAAATAACCCTAGCAAGAAAGCATAAATGAGTACAATTCCAATTAGTAAAAATAACAATGTGGAGCTTGCCACTTCTTTTTGTTTAAATATGCTATTTTTTAAAAATTGATTTGCGTACTGAATTGGTTTGCGATATTTCTTTGACTGAATATCCCCTTCATTACCCTCAACCTCATTATAGTAATGCGTTAAATTATTTTGTAATAGCTTTTTTTCCTTTTTATTTAAAAACCACAATTGTTTTTTAACTTTCTCTTCAAATTCTGTATATTTCATACTATGTGGTTATCTCCTTCTAATATGATTTCTTTTAAATTTTAGCGAAGTTCTTAATTACTTACAAGTTAAAAAACATAAGCTTTACTATATAAAAATACTCCGTTTCTGAAAGAGATTGATTTAGAGAATCTATACACAGACATGAAAATGTTAATTGTATGTAGAAGTTCTAATCAATATCTTATATTACGGAGTTATTTTTAATTTTTAAATTTTAAAGGATAGATAAACCTGAGCTTTGAATATCCTTAGCGAAACCTTTTACAGTATCAACTGATAATTCATTAATATCTCGACCTAAATTAGTATTTACTTTCTTAACTACATCTGCTGGACATGTAATAATGTCGGCACCAATTTCATTTGCCTGAATAACATTAAATAATTCACGACAACTTGCCCACAATAATTTAACGCCTTCTTTACTATGCGCCACATCTACTGATTCTTTCATCAAAGGTAATGGATCAACACCAGTATCAGCTATTCTACCCGCAAATACTGAAATATATGTAGGTACTCCTTCAGTTACCGCTTCAGTAATTTCTTTTACTTGCTCAATAGTGTACACTGCAGTAACATTTAAACGCACATTGTCCGCTGATAATTTTTTAATTAACGGAATTGTTGATTCACCTTTAGTATTCACAACTGGAATTTTGACAAAAACATTATCACCATATTGTTTTAATATTTCAGCTTCTTTTTCCATAGTTTCTAAATCATCAGCGAATACTTCAAATGAAATAGATGCATCTGGAATTTCTTTAACCGCTTCTTCAGCGAATGATTTATAGTCTGTTACACCCGCTTTAGCCATTAAACTAGGATTAGTAGTGAAACCGTCTACCTCTTTATTTTTATATGCTGCTTTCATTTGTTCAATATCTGCGCCATCTGCAAATACTTCGACATTTAATTTTGCCATTACATTCTTCCTCCTTTATTTACGATTACGATGATAGTTAAATTACATCACAATAGATTTCTTATATGTATATACTTCTTTTCATATGATGATCAGACTATTCCGCATCAATAAAATATTTATAAATTATTTATATCATTCTTAGAAACACTTGGCGAATGTTTTGCTTTTTAACAAAATTAATTATCAAATTCACTAGTCACTATTAAATGTTAATTAAAATATGGTAATATGATTAGATGATATTAGGTAGGAGGATCATTATGTCTAAGCCAAAAAAATACTTCTATATCTCAATAATTTTACTCATCATAAGTTTTTATTTTAATACATTCAACCCACTATTAAGTCAGCAAATTACTTCTGTTAAATATTTACTTATTGCGTGCAGTATCATTAATGTGATTATATTAATTGCTTCTATTATATTCTCAGATAAAGCGATTAAACATTTAGGTGATAAACAAGGATGGATAAGAATTGCGAGTAAAATTTTGCCAATAATCATTTTATTGGTGATTGTATTCCATATCTATGCCTCAATTAAGACATTTGGTATATTGTCGTAAACTTTTTTAAATGCCAGAACTAACTTTTTAATTTAAAAATAATTAACGATTACTGTTTAACGTAATAAAAATAATGAATAGGTGTGACAAAATGCAATATTTATTTGTGTTTATTGGGGGCTTATTTGGAGCATTACTAAGATATGTCTTATCAACTCTTAATGCCGATTCTGGATTACCACTCGGTACATTAATTGCGAATATTGTGGGTGCATTTTCAATGGGATATTTTTCTTCGTTATCCATTCAATTTTTTAAAAACAACCCACTAATTAAAAAAGGTGTCACAACGGGACTACTAGGTGCTTTAACCACCTTTTCAACCTTCCAATTTGAGTTAGTTACAATGTCACAAAATAATAGTATCGCTTTGCTCTTTATCTATGGCTTAACCAGTTATATAGGAGGCATTCTTTTCTGCTGGTTAGGTGTTAAATTAGGGGGGCAACCTACATGATACATATACTACTTATTATGGTAGGTGGTGGCATTGGTGCTGTTATCAGAGCTTGGTTAACAGATGTCTTTAAAAGTAAAATAACGTCACCTATACCGATTGCAACTTTAATAGTCAATCTCGTTGGTAGCTTCTTAATTGGCTTCGTGTATGGGATAGCTCAAGATTATCAATTATTTTCACTGTTTTTTATAACTGGCGTTCTTGGAGGATTAACAACCTTTTCAACTCTGTCTTATGAAATCGTCCAATTTATTTCGCCAAGTTTTAAACCTGTTCAATTTTTTAGTTATTCTATTTTACAATTTGTAATAGGGTTTATCTCTTGCTTTATTGGTTATTCGATATAAATAAATACACTTCATAGTTTTAAGATTAAATCTTGCAACTATGAAGTGTATTTTTATATTTTTATTAATGTCCCTCAAATGTTGCTGGATCAGGACCAATGCGTCGATCTTTGTTTAGAGAATCAATTTGTTCCATTTGTTCATCTGTTAGTTCGAAATCAAAAACATTAATATTTTCCTCTATTCTTTGAGGTGTAACTGATTTAGGAATAACGATGACACCATGTTGCATGTTCCAACGAATGACGACTTGTGCTGCCGATTTATTAACTTCTTTGCCAATTTGATTAAGTGTTTCATCACCTAAGATTTGGGCATTCATAAATGGTGACCATGACTCCATATGGATATTTTGTACTTCTAAATATTTACGTAGTTTATTTTGAGTAAAATATGGGTGAAATTCTACTTGGTTGATGACTGGCTTAATAGAAACTTGAGCTAATAATGCTTCAAAGTGTTCTGCATTGAAGTTACTTACACCAATATTTTTAACCTTATCATCTTTATATAAATCTTCCATACCTTTCCATGTATCAATCATTATTGCTTCATTAGTACCAGGCCAATGAACAAGATATAAATCTAAATAATCTAGTCCTAATTTATTGATACTTGTTTCATAAGCATTTGCAACATTTTCGCGCCCAAAATCTTCAAAATATAGTTTTGATGTAATGAATAAATCTTTACGTTCTAACCCAGTAGCTTCTAGACCTTCTTTAATTCCTAAACCAACTTGTTCTTCATTACCATATACTTTAGCTGTATCAATACTACGATAACCTGAGACAATTGCATGCTTAACTGCCTCCTTACATTCATCGTTATTTTCTACTCTAAAGGTACCAATTCCAACTTTAGGCATTGTGTGACCATTATAAAATTCAATTGTTTCCATAAAAGAAACCTCTTTTCTTTATATTTTAATAATTACTACTCTATTCCCATAATTGTCATTATTGAAAACTTTAATATTAGTTTAGTTTATTATTTTAATAAGCTTCTCCTCAAAATTAAAAAGGGAGTGGGACAGAATTCTTTTTAAATTCGTCGTCCCACCCCCGCAAGGATGACTAGAACTGAAAAAAGCTTGATTTAAGCGCATTTTCAGTTCAGTCAGCTACTGCGAATTTGCAAAATAGCATCATCATATTATTTATGTCCCAGGCTCTAATACTAATTAAATGATTCAATTTTATCCATAACATTTTGTAATTCATCTACGTTATATTGAATACGTCCATGGAATACAAATTTATTAAAGAACTCATCTAATTGATCAGGTCCCACTAGAACTTTAACACTTGAACTTTGTGCATAATTTGAAATCGTTACGTCTCCATCGTGTTTAGGATTAAAATATAAAATCGCAGTTGGCGTATATTTAGCCCCTAATTGTGTTTGCAAGTCTGACGCTAACTTTTCAATTGAAGTAAGTTGTTCTGAGTAATTAACAAATGACAATGAAGATTTATCTTCATTTTGATCGAGTACTAGTGTTTGAGGTGACTTAACATCTAAATCCAAAGTACTAAATACTTGTTCCATCATAGGCAATTCGTTAAATTGCTTACCACTTATACCTTGATAAACATGCCCTTTTAATAGTTGAGAATCTATAATATATAGGCCTGTACGCGTAAGTACAAGGTGACTAATGCGTTCAATATCATTGAATTCATTACTTGGTAAAAAGATGTTTGCCATAATATGCATATCTTCAGGTCTAATACGTTTTTCTTTCACTAAACGATCTCTAATTCCAATTAAGCGCATATCCGTAACATATTCACTTTTGTTTTTTGAGAATAGTTTCAATGCATCAATTTCACGATCTTTACCGCTTACAGTTGCATCAAAATCTTCTTTTTGTTTAGTAACTTGCTTTTTATTTTGTATGCGTTCTTTCTCTAGGGCTTCGTCATGTGACGCTTTCATTTGCTTTTCTTTTAAGTCGTATTCTTCTTTTGTTTTCTGTTTAATATTGTTTTTACTTTTAAGTGTAACTAAGAATAATATTAAACAGATAATTGCAACTACAATTGCTACGATTAAACCAATTTCGATTGGTCCAAATGAATTCATTAAATCAACGCTCCTTTAATCTATCAGTAAATCTAATTATAATGGAAACTATCTATAATTTCGACAATTTCTTTATATTATTTAAAGCGTTTATTAAGCTTGAACAGCATCTTTTAATACATTGACTTTATCTAATTTCTCCCATGGTAACAATACATCTGTTCTACCAAAGTGACCATAAGCAGCAGTTTGTTTGTATATAGGATGCTTTAAATCTAACATTTTAATGATACCTGCTGGACGTAAATCAAAGTTAGCTCTAACAGCTTCAACAAGTTGAGCTTCAGAAACTTTGCCCGTTTTAAATGTATCAATTGAAATTGAAACTGGTTCAGCCACGCCAATAGCATAAGCAAGTTGTACTTCACATTGGTCTGCTAGTCCTGCAGCAACAATATTTTTAGCTACATATCTTGCCGCATAAGCTGCTGATCGGTCTACTTTAGTTGGGTCTTTACCACTAAAGCAACCTCCTCCATGACGTGCATAACCACCATAAGTATCAACAATGATTTTACGTCCTGTTAATCCAGCATCACCTTGAGGTCCACCGATAACAAATCTTCCAGTAGGATTGATAAAGAATTTCGTTTCATTATCAATTAATCCTTCAGGAACTGTTGGGTATATGACATGTTCTTTAATGTCACTTTGAATTTGTTCTAATTCAATGTCATCCGCATGTTGAGATGATACTACAATCGTGTCAATACGCTTAGGTTTATCTGATTCGTCGTAATCAACTGTTACTTGAACTTTACCATCCGGTCTTAAATAGTTTAAAATTCCATCTTTACGTACATCAGATAAACGTTTAGCTAATTGATGAGATAAAAAGATAGGTAAAGGCATATATGTTTCTGTTTCATTTGTAGCATATCCGAACATTAAACCTTGGTCACCGGCACCAGTAGCTTCAATCTCTTCTTCTGAAATATCATTTCTGTATTCAAGTGCTTTGTCAACACCTTGTGCAATATCAGGTGACTGCTCATCGATTGCAGTTAAAACTGCCATAGTTTGGTAATCATAGCCATATTTAGCACGAGTATAGCCAATACCTTTAATTGTTTCTCTTACAACTTTAGGGATATCTACATAGGTTGATGTAGATATTTCACCTGAAATTAGAGCCATTCCAGTTGTTACAGTAGTTTCACAAGCAACACGTGCATTGGGGTCATCTTTTAAGATTTCATCTAAAATGGCATCAGATACTTGGTCAGCAATCTTATCTGGATGTCCTTCTGTCACTGATTCTGAAGTAAATAAACGTTTATTGTAAGTCATGATTTGCTCCTTTTATAACTATATTTACGAAAATTCTCTTTTAAATGTGAGCTCAAAAATAAAAGAGCCTTCTTCACTATTCAAGACAGAGAGAAGGCTCTTAAACGTCCATTCGCTCTTATCGTTCAGACGAATATATGTCTGCAAACGGTTTGGCACCTTTCTTTTAAAAAAGAGGTTGCTGGGTTTCATTGGGTCCATGTCCCTCCACCACTCAGGATAAGAGAATCCGTTAAGAACTATACTACCTAATTCATTTATTAATGTCAATTTTGTTTTTAAATGGTTTTTGTTTTTTCCAGGTGGAATAATTACGGCATTATGTTATACTATTTTCATGTAAAGGCTTACAATATTGAATTTCTATAACACACGCTGGAGGGATTGGGTATGTCAGTAGATACATACGGCGAAACACCTAAAATTAAAAAATTATTGGAAAAAGAAAGCTCTCTTTTTCAGCTTTCAACAACTCAACTTTATTACAAAATTATGGATAATAATGAAGGAGAATTAACTGAACTTGGTGCTATCAATGCGAGCACAGGTAAATACACTGGACGTTCACCTAAAGATAAATTCATTGTTACAGAACCTTCTTATAAAGATAATATTCATTGGGGAGATATCAACCAACCTATCGATGAAGAAACTTTCTTAAATCTCTACTCTAAAGTTTTAGACTATCTTGATAAAAAAGACGAACTTTACGTTTTTAATGGTTATGCAGGTAGTGACAAAGACACACAATTGAAACTTACAGTTATCAATGAACTTGCATGGCACAACCTTTTTGCTCAAAACATGTTTATCCGCCCAGATTCTAAAGAAGAAGCTAGTAATATAAAACCTAACTTCACAATTGTTTCAGCACCTCACTTTAAAGCTGATCCTGAAGTTGATGGAACTAAATCTGAAACTTTTGTTATCATTTCATTCAAACATAAAACCATTTTAATTGGTGGTACAGAGTATGCTGGTGAGATGAAAAAAGGTATCTTCTCAGTAATGAACTATTTGCTTCCAATGCAAGATATTATGAGTATGCATTGTTCTGCGAATGTTGGAGATAAAGGAGACGTAGCCTTATTCTTCGGATTATCAGGTACAGGTAAAACAACTTTATCAGCAGCACCTGATAGAAAATTGATTGGTGATGATGAACACGGTTGGAATAAAAACGGTATTTTCAATATTGAAGGTGGTTGTTACGCAAAAGCAATCAACCTTTCTAAAGAAAAAGAACCTCAAATTTATAACGCGATTCAATACGGTACTATATTAGAGAATACTGTGGTTAACGAGCGTGGTGTTGTTGATTTCGATGATAATTCATATACTGAAAATACACGTGCTGCTTATCCAATTCATCACATTGATAATATTGTATTACCATCTAAAGCAGCACATCCTAATACAATAATTTTCTTAACTGCTGACGCATTTGGTGTACTTCCACCTATTGCTAAATTAACTAAATCTCAAGCGATGTACCATTTCTTAAGTGGTTTCACTTCTAAATTAGCTGGAACTGAGCGTGGCGTTACTGAACCAGAACCATCATTCTCAACTTGTTTTGGTGCACCTTTCTTACCACTTAATCCTATTAAATATGCAGATTTATTAGGTGAGCTAATAGATAAACATGAGGTTGATGTATATTTAGTTAACACTGGCTGGACTGGTGGTAAATACGGCGTAGGTAGACGTATTAGTCTACATTACACTCGTTATATGGTAGATCAAGCAATTAAAGGTAAATTGAAAAATGCAGAGTTCACAAAAGATGAGAAATTTGGTTTAAGTATTCCTACTGAAATGGAAGATGTTCCAAAAACAATACTGAATCCAATTAATGCTTGGAGTGATTCTGATAAATATCGCGCTCAAGCGGATGACTTAATTAAACGTTTTGAAGAAAACTTCAAGAAATTCGGTCCAGAAGTTGAAGAAATTGCTAACACTGGTGGCTTTAACAAATAATTAATATTTATTAAAAAGACAATGTATAAGGCATACTGTACTGAAACCTTATACGTTGTCTTATTATATTTCTTCACATTTCGTCATCCATTGATGCACATAATCGAGCGCTAATTTCATTGCTTGTGGTCTAGGTACATGCCCTTCATCAAGTTGATAAAATGTATCATGAACAACACCTTTTAATTTCAATTGTTCTTCCAAGTAATTGGCATGATGAATACCTACTTGTTTATCCTTGCCACCATGAACGATTAAAATTGGTGGACTATTAGAATCAATAAGTTTTATCGCATCTCTTTGGTCATAAGATTCTTTATTTTTGGAAGGATGTCCTACCATTCGACGCAACATCCCTCTTAAATCAGTACGTTCTTCATACATCAAGTGCATACTTGATACACCACCCCAGATGATGTAACTATCGACTGGGTAATCTTGATATGTAAGTAGTCCTTGTATTCCACCTCTTGAAAAACCAATCATGTGTATATATGCATTAGGAAATCGTTGTTTAAGTATCTTTATGAGATAGGTAACATCTTTTAAATCAGCGTTAGCAAACTCATCTCTACCTTCACTTCCATTACTTCCTCTATAATAAGGACCTACAACTAAGGTATTATCATTTGCAAACTGCATTAGTCTTGCTGCACGTACACGTCCGACTTGTCCCTTACCTCCTCGCAAATATACTACGATTCTTTTTACTGTCTTCGTTAAAGGACACATCTGTAATGCTTTTACTTTTAAGCCATCAACTTTATAAGTAATTTCATCGAATTGGTGTGTTCTTGATGCTATAGGCATTTTCTTAGTCGCGATAATATCCAAGTTCTATCATCCTCTCAACACATTTAAGAATTGCATTATCTTGTATTAAATAACTTTGTTTATCTAATGGAATAGAATTAATATTATCAAATAATAATGGCCCTCTCGTTTCTAAATAATCACTTTTCTCTTTAAATGATTTAACCTTCACGATATATACATCTTTTTTGAAAATTGAGTTATCGAATGTATGAACCTGATATTGAGCAATATAATCTATCGTTTCAGGTATGCCTCCTGTTTCTTCAAAAAGCTCTCT
Organism: Staphylococcus sp. MB377; assembly: GCF_001922505.1. Classification (NCBI taxonomy): domain Bacteria; kingdom Bacillati; phylum Bacillota; class Bacilli; order Caryophanales; family Staphylococcaceae; genus Staphylococcus; species Staphylococcus sp. MB377. Next base: position 9,661 of record NZ_MAON01000016.1, read on the forward strand.
CTTGATAGCTTGTAAGCTTTCTTCTCCTTTTTCAACCTTACCACCCGGGAACTCGATGCCACGTAATTTATGATGGGTAAATAGTAACTGACTCTGATATAACGGAATAGCTAAAACATGATTACCATCTGGATGGTCGTTGTTCGTTTTGTAACACATTGTGACACGTCTATTATCTTTATCTAGAAACTCCATGTTCCATACTACTCCCTTCAATATGTTAAACTTATTTATAATCGTATTACTTGTTGGAGGCCTATAATGTTTAAAAAATTATTTCTTGGAATAATCCATATATATCAACGCTATATTTCACCTATGACACCACCCACATGCCGATTTTATCCTACGTGTTCAGAATATACACGAGAAGCGATTGAAGTTTACGGCCCACTCAAAGGCGGCTACATGGGAATACGTCGCATTCTTAAATGTCATCCACTACATAAAGGTGGATTTGATCCAGTTCCTTTAAAAAAGGATAAACATAGACACTAATTTAATTTAAGTAATTTTGATTTATCGATTTGAGGGGGGGAAAATGAAATCATCCCCTCTTTTAATTTACCGACACCTTGCGTGAAATCGTTAGTAAAATAATAACCATCTGGAGTTACATCCCCAGGATAATCACCTTCTCGAGCTAATAATGCAGTAAAGTAACGACTTAGTCCATATTCGTACATTCCACCTATAACCACTTTAATATCAATTGATTTCAATTCACGAATCAATGATTGTACTCTATCAAGACCACCAACTCTAAATGGTTTAACAATCACTACTTTAACCGGGAATTGGTTAACAATTGAAATAATACTATTGATATCAGTAGCTTTTTCATCGAGTGCAATTGCAGGGTATTGTGTATGATCAATGTGTAAAGTTGAAGAAAGCAATTTAAATGGTTCTTCTATATAAAGTATATTTTGGTCATTTATAGATTCTAATTTTTGAAAATCAGAAACATCTAGTGACTCATTAGCATCTAATGCTAATTCAAAATCATAAGGCAATATGTCATCTAAAAGTGAGATGTCATCATTCAGTTGACCTGTCCATTTCAACTTTATACGTTTGGGTTGAGTTTGTTTTAAATAATCAAGTTGTTGTGCACTTATGCCACTTATCGTTGCACCATACGCTACTTTAAACTTCGGTAAATCATGATACATCTGATAAATCGCCATAACTACAGTACTTCTCGCTGTGGGATAATTGTCAAGTATATCTAAATATGGTTTCCAATCTTCATATTTATGAACAGACTTTTTAACAATCCTTTCTGACCATTGTGAAAGTATTTCTTGTACAGTTTCAATCGTTTCTTCGTTGTACCAATTTGTTTCAAATGCATTGCACTCTCCAAAAAAAGATTGATCCTCTTCACTTAAAATTTCAACAATAAGTGCTTTTCGGTATGTCAATTTAACTTTGGGAGTTACAATTGGATCTCTAAATTCATGATTGTAAAGATAAAAATTTACTGCTTTAATCCTCATATTATTGTCCTTTATTAATCATTTTGTTGCGTTGTAATTTACCTGTAGAAGTGTACGGTAAACTTTCAACCTGATGAAAGGCTTTGGGTACTTTATATTTTGCCAAATACGTTTTCAAATATTTAGTTAATTCTATTTCTGGAATTGTATCATCTGAAACATAATATAGTACTGGTATTTGACCCCATGTCTCATCCTCTTGCGCTACACATACAGCGTCATTAATATCTGAATGTGTTTTAGCAATTGATTCAATCTCATATGGATAAATATTTTCCCCACCACTTATGATCAAATCTTTGCGACGATCATAAACCATCACAAATCCTTCCTCATCAATTTCTGCTATATCACCAGTCTTAAAGTATCCATCCTCAAAAGTATCGCTCAACCCTGCTGGATATAAATAACCGTTCATTACATTATTTCCTTTTATGAGAAGTTCGCCATGACCTTCACTATTTGGATGTTTAATACGTACATTAACGTTTTCACTTGGTTTACCGACAGTATCATACCGTTGTGCAAGCATCTCGGGTGTAGCAGTTAGAAATTGAGAACACGTTTCTGTCATTCCAAATGAATTGTATATCGGTAACTGATAATTTAGGGCTTCATCAATTAATGTAGTTGATAATTTGGCACCTCCAAGTAATATTTTCTCAATTGAGAACGGTTGGTTTAATCCTGCATCCATAAGCCATTTAAGCGTTTGTGGGACTAGTGATATATGGGTAGGTCCTTCTTCCTTAATGATCGATAACATCGTTTGTGTATTATATTTTTCCAATATACGTACCGTAAAGCCCTCAATTATAGAACGTAATAAAACACTAAGACCTGAAATATGATATATCGGTAAAACAGATAACCATTTAGTGGTTTCATCATATCCTAAACTTTCTTTACACCCAATTGCACTTGCATAATGATTTTTAAAGGTTTGTGGTACTGCTTTTTGAGGACCTGTCGTTCCAGATGTAAACATAATTGAAGCAATTCGATCATAATTACATGTTTGATTATTGATACGTTTTGAATATTGTTCTATTTCAGATATATGTATTACATTAAAATCCGACAAGTGAAATGGTTGCGTCGTTAATATTGTTGATACATTGATGGAATTCATTTGATTTATCATTTCAGTTTCTGTTAATCGCGTGTTTAGCATTGCTATTTCAACATTAGCTAACCAACAAGCGTTAATCAGTGTGATAGACGCAATATCGTTTTTAATATACAATCCTACTCTATTATTATTTAAAGAAAGAATTTGTTCTGATATTGAAAATGCTTTATCATACAATTCCTTAAAAGTTATAGAATGATTTCCATCTGTAACTGCTATCTTATCTCTATTTTTAATACTTTGCTCTTTTAACCAAAAATCCACTGTTCATTCCTCCATATAAATACATTATAATTATAACGATAATTTAGTTAGTTAGCATTGGTTGTGTTTAAGAAGCCGCATATTTCATTTATATTAGCTTATTACAAATTGACATTTTGGAAAATTTCAATCATTAAACAATGAATTAGCTTTATTTTTAAAATTAAAAAAGAGTTTAAAGTGATGATTACCACTTTAAACTCAAATAAGCTATGATATTCAATTATTGCCTAGCCTCATAGCAGGCTGGCTACTGATTTCAATGTATTTCGTTTTATAAGTTCCACGCATTGTCGTTGATATATTAATATTATAATATATTTATATAATAATTTAAATATTAAAATATAATTATTCTTAAATTTTCTTATCTCGATCCATAATCTAATAGTTGAATGTCACCAACATGATTAAAAACTGAACTTGTTTATTCCGTTTATCTATGTTTTTAGGCTCTACGTCAAATCGGACTGATGAGTCCAAATATTGAGATTAAGCAACCTTATGTTGTTTAATCTCTTTTTTTGTTGTTGAGGCAAATAGTCGCGAAGTTATAATAATTCGATTACGCAAATTATCATAATTTCTATAACCAAAAGATACCCTTTTAATGAGTTTGATTTTATTATTAAT
>NZ_MAON01000017.1:0-12031 GCF_001922505.1 Staphylococcus sp. MB377
AAAGTTATTGGAAACTATTTCTTAAACCTTTTGAAACGCTAGAAGCATTTAATTATCATAAAGTCCATTTATTTAAAGAGTGGAAAACCGAAAAAGGCATTATAAATTACTTATTAGGTGTAGATATAGAATTATTTAATACATATCACTACGTTCATGAGCTAAGAAGATTATTAAAAGAAAATCAAATAGAGAAATTTAATCATAAACTCTTTTCTATTCATCTTTCAGATGTGTGTACTAAATTACGCCCAGTCATTAGAACTTTAAGACGATTAGCAGCTTTCATTGAAAATACTATGACATATTCTAACCTGACCAACGGTCCGTTAGAAGGAATTAATAATAAAATCAAACTCATTAAAAGGGTATCTTTTGGTTATAGAAATTATGATAATTTGCGTAATCGAATTATTATAACTTCGCGACTATTTGCCTCAACAACAAAGAAAGAGATTAAACAACCTAAGGTTGCTTAATCTCAATATTTGGACTCATCAGTCCGATTTGACGTAGAGCCAGAATAGTTTGGTAGCCCGCAAAGTTTCAACGCTTTGTGGGTATTTTTTCTAATTTCACATTTAATCAATGATTCTTTAATATGTATTTTTGAAAAAGTTTGTCTAATTTTTAGTATTTCACAAATTCGATTAACTATAGTAAAAGTATTATTTATTTACAATTGATAATTTTAAAAAATTACATTGACTTATAGCTCAAAAAGTTTTAAGCTAGTAACAGTTCAAAAAAGAAATCGGTGTCTTTAAAAGAGAGTCCAGAGAGGCTTCAAAGACAATGAGTATAATTCTATATACTTTCTTAAAATAATTCAGCGAAATATATGAATTGTTTTATTAGAATGGCTTTATCATGTAATGTCTAACATTACATGTGCGTATATATTAATTTGCCCTCATGTCTTTGAAAAAGGCATGAGGGTTTTTAATTTTAAGAGGTGAGATAATGTCTGAGCGAATCATCATGGATGAAGCTGCAATACAACGTACTGTAACGCGTATGGCACATGAAGTTCTTGAATATAACAAAGGTACAGAAAATCTTGTGTTACTCGGAATTAAAACGAGAGGCGAATTTTTAGCAAGACGTATACAAGACAAAATCAATCAAATTGAACAAAAAATAGTTCCAACAGGTACAATTGATATTACACATTTTCGAGATGATATTGAAATTGCTAACAAGCAAATCACTCAAGATGCAATAGAAATTGATGCTGATATTAACGATAAGGTAGTCATCATCATTGATGATGTACTTTATACAGGAAGAACTGTTAGAGCTTCCCTAGATGCAATCTTGCTTCATTCTCGACCGATTAAAATTGGCTTAGCAGCACTTGTAGATCGTGGACATCGAGAATTACCAATAAGAGCAGATTTTGTAGGGAAAAACATACCAACTTCTAAAGAAGAATCTGTTTTAGTGTATTTAAACGAAAAAGATTTACAGAATGCAGTAATAATTGAATAAAGACCTTTTAAATCAGTACGAGAGACTGAAAAAGGTAAAGTATTCAAAAGTGAGTGTGGATTACGATGATAGAATGGTCAGTATTAATAACCATCTCACTATAATTGAATGCTTTGTCACGTAGATACGGATAACGATAAGTATGAGTGCTTATCTGTATGTTTACTACGATTTTTTTAGTCTCTTTACATTTAAATGTAAAAGAGACTTTTTTTATGAAAGGAAGAAAAAAGATGGAAAATGAACAAATGTTTGAACGAACCGTCAAACCGGTGTTAGACGTACAAGACAAACCTAAACCAACACAATGGGCGCTACTGAGTTTGCAACATTTATTTGCAATGTTTGGTTCTACAGTATTAGTGCCATTCCTAACTGGCTTGCCAATATCAGCTGCTTTACTTGCATCCGGTATAGGAACATTGCTTTATATATTAATTACTAAGGCAAAGATTCCAGCATATTTAGGATCAAGTTTCGCATTTATCACACCAATTATTACTGGATTAAGCACACATAGCTTAGGAGACATGTTAGTAGCACTATTCGCAAGTGGCGTAATGTATGTCATCATCGGTATCCTAATCAAAATCAGTGGTACAGGATGGTTAATGCATTTACTTCCACCGGTAGTTGTAGGACCAGTAATCATGGTAATTGGATTAAGTTTAGCACCAACAGCAGTTAATATGGCAATGTACGAGAACTCAGGAGATATGAAAGGGTACAATTTAAGCTATCTGGTTGTCGCGCTTATTACATTACTTGTAACAATAATTGTGCAAGGGTTCTTCAAAGGTTTCTTATCACTTATACCGGTACTTATTGGTATCATTGTTGGCTATATTGTTTCAATCTTTATGGGGTTAGTTAACTTTTCAAATATTGCTAAAGCAAACTGGATTGACTTCCCACATATCTATTTACCATTTAAAGATTATGTGCCATCGATTCACCTTGGTTTAATACTCGTTATGTTACCAATCGTTTTCGTAACCGTAAGTGAGCATATCGGTCACCAAATGGTTATCAACAAAATCGTAGGTAGAAACTTCTTCGAGGATCCAGGTTTACATCGCTCAATAATCGGAGATGGTGTTTCAACAATGTTCGCTAGTATTATTGGTGGTCCACCAAGCACAACATACGGCGAAAACATCGGTGTACTAGCAATAACAAAGATTTACAGTATCTATGTTATTGGCGGTGCAGCGGTTATAGCGATTGTCTTATCATTTATTGGTAAGTTCTCAGCGTTGATTTCTTCAATACCGACACCGGTAATGGGCGGCGTGTCAATCTTATTGTTCGGTATTATAGCAGCAAGTGGACTAAGAATGTTAGTTGAAAGTAACATTGATTTTGCAAGCAACCGCAACCTAGTAATCGCATCAGTCATCTTAGTTGTAGGTATAGGTAACTTACTCATCAATTTAAAAGGTTTAGGTGTAAACCTTCAAATCGAAGGTATGGCACTAGCAGCACTTTCAGGTATTATCTTAAATTTAATTTTGCCAAAAGAAAAACAGGATTCAAAAAACTAATTTAACAAGGATTATTTATCAGGAGGCGCTTTATGAATAACTTATTATCTATGGAACATTTATCTAACGAGGACATTTACGATTTAATTCAAACAGCTTGTGATTACAAATCAGGAAAGCAAACCTTACCACAATTCGAAGGGAAGTTTGTTTCTAATTTATTCTTTGAAAATTCAACTCGAACTAAGTGTAGCTTTGAAGTAGCAGAACAAAAATTAGGTCTAAAAGAGGTTAATTTTGAAACAAGTACATCATCAGTACAAAAAGGTGAATCACTGTATGATACCTGTAAAACACTTGAAAGCATTGGTGTTGATTTACTAGTAATCAGACATTCTCAAAATGCATACTATGAAGAATTAGAAAATCTTAATATTCCAATTGCTAATGCTGGAGATGGTAGTGGCCAACACCCTACACAAAGTCTTTTAGATATTATGACAATCTATGAGGAATACGGTTCATTTGAAGGATTAAACATTTTAATATGTGGTGATATTAAAAATTCACGTGTAGCTCGAAGTAATTTCATAAGTCTAACTTCATTAGGCGCAAATGTAATGTTCTCAAGTCCAGATGAATGGGTGGACGACTCATTAGATGCACCATATGTTCAAATTGATGATGTCATCGACCAAGTAGATATTGTTATGTTATTACGTGTTCAACATGAACGTCATGGTATTACTGGAGAAGCTAATTTCGAGGCAAATGAATACCATGAACAATATGGTTTAACAATGAATAGATACAATAAGTTAAAAGATAAAGCAATCGTAATGCACCCTGCACCAGTTAACAGAGGAGTAGAAATCGATAGTGAATTAGTTGAAGCACCAAAGGCACGAATTTTTAAACAAATGACTAATGGCATGTATTTAAGAATGTCAGTAATCAATAAACTATTATCAGGAAAAGAGGCGTAAACATTGAAATTAATTAAAAATGCTCAAATTTTAGATAACGGTGAACTTAAACAAGCATCCATTTTAATAGATGGTCAGCACATCAAAGAAATTAACAATAACATTGAAGTAGATGAAAATGTTGAAGTAATTGATGCACAAGGTCATTTTGTAGCACCAGGTTTAATCGATGTTCATGTACATTTACGTGAGCCTGGTGGGGAACATAAGGAGACAATTGAAACAGGTACAAAAGCTGCAGCACGTGGAGGATTCACAACTGTATGTCCAATGCCTAATACACGCCCAGTACCAGACTCAGTTGAACATATGGATCGATTACAACAATTAATTCAAGATAATGCGCAAGTCCGTGTATTACCATATGCTTCAATAACTGTGCGTCAAGCTGGAAAAGAACATGTTGACTTTGATGCATTAGCAAAGCAAGGTGCGTTTGCTTTCACTGACGACGGCGTTGGTGTGCAGGAATCAGCAATGATGTATGAAGCAATGCAACAAGCTGCAAAGGTCAACAAAGCAGTTGTAGCACATTGTGAAGATAATAGTTTAATTTATGGCGGTGCTATGCACCAAGGTAAACGCAGTGAAGAACTTGGTATACCTGGTATTCCAAATATTTGTGAAGCGGTACAAATAGCGAGAGATGTATTATTAGCTGAAGCAGCTAACTGTCATTATCATGTATGTCACGTATCGACAAAAGAGAGTGTCAGAGCTATTCGTGATGCTAAAGCAGCAGGTATTCATGTGACGGCTGAAGTTACACCACATCATTTACTGTTAACTGAAGATGATGTTCCAGGGGATAATGCAATCTATAAAATGAATCCTCCTTTAAGAAGTAAAGAAGATAGAGACGCATTATTAGAAGGATTATTAGATGGCACAATTGATTGTATCGCAACAGACCATGCACCTCATGCTAAAGAAGAGAAAGCACAGCCAATGACTAAAGCACCATTTGGCATAGTAGGAAGTGAAACAGCTTTCCCATTACTTTACACGCATTTTGTAAAAAATGGTGACTGGTCATTACAACAATTAGTTGACTACCTAACAATTAAACCAGCACAAACATTTGATTTACCTTATGGCAAATTGGAACAAGGTTGCTTTGCTGACTTAACGATTATCAATTTAGATGAAGAACGTGAAATCAAAGGTGAAGATTTCTTATCTAAAGCAGACAACACACCATTCATTGGTTACAAAGTTTATGGTAATCCAATTTTAACAATGGTAGAAGGCGAAGTAAAATTTAAGGAGGATAAATAAATGCTTGAGCGACGTTATCTTGTATTAGAAGATGGGACTTATTATGAAGGGTATCAATTAGGATCTAATGATTTATCTGTGGGAGAAATTGTATTTAACACAGCGATGACTGGATACCAAGAGACGATATCAGACCCTTCATATACTGGTCAAATCATTACATTCACATACCCATTAATCGGTAATTACGGTATCAATAGAGATGACTTCGAAGCACTAACACCAACTTTGAATGGTGTAGTAGTGAAAGAAGCAAGCACACATCCTAGTAATTTTAGAAACCAAAAGACGTTACATGATGTGCTTGTTCAATACAAGATACCTGGCATTTCAGGTGTAGATACACGTAGCATCACACGTAAAATTAGACAGCACGGTGTTTTAAAAGCTGGGTTTACTGATAATCGAGATGGCATTGATTCATTAATTAACACATTAAAAAGTACTGAATTACCTCGTGATGAAGTGGAAACAGTATCTACTAAAACACCTTATGTTTCAACAGGTTCAGATTTGAGTGTGGTCTTATTAGACTTTGGTAAAAAACAAAATATTGTTAGAGAATTAAATATGCGTGGCTGTAACGTAACTGTAGTACCATATAACACCACTGCTGAAGAAATATTAGCCATGTCACCAGATGGTGTTATGTTATCAAATGGTCCTGGTGATCCAGATGTTGTAGAGGTTGCAATAGAAATGATTAAAGGTATTTTAGGTAAAATTCCATTCTTTGGAATTTGCTTAGGACACCAATTATTTGCATTATCACAAGGTGCAACATCATTTAAAATGAAATTCGGTCATCGTGGCGCTAATCATCCCGTAAAAGACTTACGTAGTGGGAAAATAGATATTACAAGTCAAAACCATGGTTATGCTATCGATAAAAATTCATTGGTAAATACTGACTTAGAAGTAACTCATATTGCACTTAATGATGGTACAGTTGAAGGATTAAGACATAAAACCTTGCCAGCATTCTCTGTACAATACCATCCTGAAGCAAGACCAGGTCCAAGTGACTCAAATTATTTATTCGATGAATTTATGACTATGATGAAAGAATTTAAAGAAAAGGAGCAAACAGCAAATGCCTAAACGTGACGATATACAAACGATTCTAGTGATTGGATCAGGTCCAATTATCATCGGACAAGCTGCAGAATTTGATTACGCAGGTACACAAGCGTGTCTTGCCTTAAAAGAAGAAGGCTACCGTGTCATATTAGTAAATTCTAATCCAGCAACAATTATGACGGATAAAGAAATTGCAGATAAAGTTTATATCGAACCGTTAACACACGACTTTATTGCACGTATCATACGTAAAGAACAACCTGATGCATTGCTACCAACTTTAGGTGGTCAAACAGGATTAAATATGGCTATTCAATTACATGATAGTGGTGTATTAGAGGCTAATAATGTGAAATTACTTGGTACAGAATTAAAGTCAATTCAACAAGCAGAAGATAGAGAGCTATTTAGATCACTAATGAATGATTTGAATGTACCTGTTCCTGAAAGTGATATTGTGAATACTGTTGAACAAGCATTTGCATTCAAAGATGAAGTAGATTATCCACTCATCGTTCGTCCAGCATTTACTATGGGCGGTACAGGTGGTGGCATATGCTACAATGATGAAGAATTAAAAGAAGTAGTGAGTAATGGATTGCATTACAGCCCGGCTACACAATGCTTAATTGAAAAGTCAATTGCTGGTTTCAAAGAAATCGAGTATGAAGTAATGCGCGATAAAAATGACAATGCTATTGTGGTTTGTAATATGGAGAATATAGATCCTGTAGGTATTCATACAGGTGACTCTATCGTAGTTGCACCAAGTCAAACATTATCAGATGTTGAATATCAAATGTTACGTGATGTATCTTTAAAAGTTATTAGAGCATTAGGTATTGAAGGAGGATGTAATGTTCAACTTGCATTAGATCCACATTCATTTAATTACTACATTATTGAAGTGAATCCACGTGTATCTCGTTCATCAGCACTTGCATCTAAAGCAACTGGATATCCGATAGCGAAATTAGCAGCGAAGATTGCAGTGGGCTTAACGTTGGATGAAATGCTAAACCCAGTTACAGGTACATCATATGCAGCCTTTGAACCAACACTAGATTATGTTATTTCCAAAATTCCAAGATTCCCATTTGATAAATTTGAAAAAGGTGAACGTGAATTAGGTACTCAAATGAAAGCCACTGGTGAAGTAATGGCTATAGGACGTACATATGAAGAATCTTTATTAAAAGCGATACGTTCACTTGAATACGGTGTACATCATTTAGGTTTACCAAATGGAGAGAGTTTTGACTTAGATTATATTAAAGAACGCATCAGTCATCAAGATGATGAAAGACTCTTCTTTATAGGTGAAGCAATTAGACGTGGTACAACACTTGAAGAGATACACAATATGACGCAAATCGATTATTTCTTCTTAAATAAATTCCAAAATATCATTAATATTGAACATGAATTAAAAAATCACCCAGGAGATTTGGAATATCTTAAATATGCTAAAGATTATGGATTTAGTGATAGAGTAATTGCACATCGATTCGGCATGACAGAATCAGAAGTATATCAATTACGCCAAGATAATAATATTAAACCAGTATACAAAATGGTTGACACTTGTGCTGCAGAGTTTGAATCAACAACGCCATACTACTATGGCACATATGAAACTGAAAATGAGTCAATTGTAACTGATAAAGAGAAAATATTAGTGCTTGGTTCAGGTCCTATTCGTATTGGACAAGGGGTAGAATTTGACTATGCTACTGTACACGCTGTATGGGCAATTCAAAATGCTGGATATGAGGCAATTATCGTGAATAATAACCCTGAAACAGTATCTACTGACTTTTCAATTTCAGATAAGTTATACTTTGAACCGCTAACTGAAGAAGATGTGATGAACATTATTAATTTAGAACAACCTAAAGGTGTTGTAGTTCAATTTGGTGGTCAAACAGCAATTAACTTAGCAGATAAACTAGCTAAACATGGTGTCAAAATATTAGGTACGTCTTTAGAAGATTTAAATCGTGCTGAGGATAGAAAAGAATTCGAAGCGCTATTGCATACGATTGATGTACCTCAACCTAAAGGTAAGACTGCAACTTCTCCAAGGGAGGCACTAACGAATGCACGTGAAATTGGTTATCCTGTAGTTGTAAGACCATCTTATGTGCTCGGTGGTCGCGCAATGGAAATTGTAAGTAGCGATGCAGAATTAGAAAATTATATGGAGCAAGCTGTTAAAGCTAGCCCTGAGCACCCAGTGTTAGTTGATAGATACTTAACAGGTAAAGAGATAGAAGTCGATGCAATTTCAGATGGAGAAACAGTTATCATTCCAGGTATTATGGAACATATAGAACGTGCTGGTGTGCATAGTGGTGACTCAATAGCTGTATATCCGCCTCAAACGTTAAGTCAAGAAGATATCGATACGCTAGAGGAATATACTATCAAATTAGCAAAAGGGTTAAACATCGTTGGTCTAATTAATATTCAGTTTGTTATTGCACATGACGGTGTTTACGTATTAGAAGTAAACCCTCGTGCAAGTCGTACTGTACCGTTCTTAAGTAAAATTACCGATAATCAAATGGCACAACTAGCTATGCAAGCTATTATGGGTACTCGTTTTAAAGACTTAGGCTATAAACAAGGTGTACAACCTTATTCAGAGGGTGTGTTCGTTAAAGCACCAGTATTTAGTTTTAATAAACTAAAAAATGTTGATGTGACATTGGGACCAGAAATGAAATCTACCGGTGAAGTTATGGGTAAAGATTTAACTTTAGAAAAAGCACTTTACAAAGGATTAACAGGTAGTGGTGTAGAAGTTAAAGATCACGGTACTGTTCTTATGACAGTAAGTGATAAAGATAAAGATGAAATTGTTAAAATAGCACACCGTTTAAATGAAGTAGGCTATAAAATTTTAGCAACTCAAGGTACTGCAGAAAAATTAAAAGAAGACAACATTCCAGTTGAAGTTGTAGGCAAAATTGGTGGCGACGATGATTTATTAACACGTATACAAAATGGCGAAGTACAAATTGTCATTAATACGATGACTAAGGGTAAAGAAGTAGAAAGAGACGGGTTCCAAATTCGTCGTACAACAGTTGAGAATGGTGTGCCATGTCTAACTTCATTAGATACGGCTAATGCTTTAACTAATGTAATTGAAAGTATGACGTTTTCAATGAGAACTATGTAGATTTACAACTTGAGAACGACAAGGGCGTTATATGTCAGTGAATATTTTTAAACTGATTATGACGACCAAGTCGTTCGTTTTCAAAGGAGCTATAATATGAAAGATTTACCTATCATAGCATTGGATTTCGAATCAGCAAATAAAGTTAATACATTCTTGGACCAATTTGATGAACCACTTTTCGTGAAAATTGGAATGGAACTATTCTATCAAGCGGGACCAGATTTGATTAAATCGATTAAATCTCGTGGCCATGACATATTCTTAGATTTGAAGCTACATGATATTCCAAACACAGTTGAAAAAGCAATGGAAGGCTTAGGAAAGTTAGATGTAGACTTAGTTAATGTGCATGCAGCTGGAGGTACAGACATGATGAAAGCTGCAGTAAGGGGTTTGCATAAATATAGTAATGATACAAAGATCATTGCTGTGACGCAATTAACATCTACAACAGAAGAAATGCTACGTAATGAACAAAACATTCAGACGACGATTAAAGAAGCAGTGTTAAACTATGCTACTTTAACACAACAAGCAGGTTTAGATGGTGTGGTTTGTTCTCCACTTGAAGCAGAATTGCTAACAAACAAATTAGGTTCTAATTTCTTAAAAGTCACACCAGGTATTAGACCACAAGGGGCAGCTGTAGATGATCAAAAACGTATTACTACACCTGAAGATGCTAAACAATTAGGGGCAACACATATCGTAGTTGGGCGACCAATAACCCAAAGCGAGAATCCTGTGGAAAGTTATCATACTATTAAAGAAAGTTGGTTAGGTTAATATGGCTAAAGAAATAGCAAAATCTTTATTAGATATTGAAGCGGTAACATTATCTCCGAATGACTTATATACGTGGAGTTCAGGTATCAAATCTCCTATCTACTGTGATAACCGTGTAACATTAGGTTATCCTGAAGTGCGACGTGCCATTCGTGATGGATTAAGTCAAATGATTATTGAACAATTTGGTGATGTAGATATTGTTTCTGGTACAGCCACAGCAGGTATTCCTCATGCCGCTTACATCTCTGAAAAGTTAAATTTACCTATGAATTATGTTCGCTCTAAAAGTAAAAGTCATGGTAAACAAAATCAAATTGAAGGAGCAGTAAGTAAAGGGAAGAAAGTGGTAGTAGTAGAAGATTTAATTTCTACAGGTGGATCTTCAATTACAGCAGTTGAAGCTTTAAAGGATGCTGGTGCTGATGTTTTAGGTGTCGTTGCCATTTTCACTTATGGTTTAAAAAAAGCAGATGACATGTTTAATGAAATTGATGTTCCGTTTTATACACTAAGTAATTATAATGAGTTAATTGAAGTGGCTCGTGAAGAAGGAAAAATTTCTGAGAATGATATACAGACTTTAGTTGAATGGAGAGATAACTTGTAATATGCTATGTCAAAAGGGGGATTGATTATGATGACCGATGGTGAGGCCAATCGTTTCTATAACAATATGAAACATGTTAACGAATTCTTATATAAAGAAGAAGATTTTAAATCCCCGGATAACATAATGTCGATTGACAATAGTATTAGAGAAATGAGTGGAACTCAGTCAAAAGTGAGTATGGATTCATTTATCCATACGAGTGATTTCTTTAAAAAAGCTAAAGAAGCGTTAAGGCAAAAAGGTATAATAGATTAAAAACGTGGTATATATGACTAACTCTTTTTCACATATAGTTAAAAAGTAGTCATATATACCATGTTTTTATTTTAATAAAGAAAATATAAAACAATAAATTAGCGAATAAAAATTTTAATTAGTACCCATCCGATAAGTAAGACAATAAGCATAGATAAAATCGGTATAATAAGATGCATCATATTAGAAAGCCTCCAATTGAACTTTAGTTTAATTTTAACTTGAAAATAGTATAAGTCAAAAATTTAGATTAAAAGAATCAAATATTCAAATTTTTTCAAAATAATTAAAATTAGTCTAAAATAAGCATTAAAAATATAGAGAGGGGAATTATTGTGGAAATACCGAAAATAACAACATTTCTAATGTTTAATAATCAAGCAGAAGAAGCTGTAAATTTATATACGAGTCTATTTGAAAACAGTGAAATTTTAACTATGGTGAAGTATGGTGAAGAGGGACCAGGCGTTCCTGGAACAGTACAACATTCTATATTTACGTTGAATGGACAAGTATTTATGGCAATCGATGCTGATAATGGAGAAGATTTACCGATGAATCCATCCATTTCTTTATATATAACTGTTGATAATGCCATGGAAATGGAACGACTATTTAATGGTTTGAAGAAAGAAGGCGCTATATTGATGCCTAAAACTGCAATGCCACCATTCCGCGAATTCGCATGGGTGCAAGATAAATTTGGAGTTAGTTTTCAACTCGCGTTACCTGAAAAATAAAGGCTCTACGTCAAATCGGACTGATGAGTCCAAATATTGAGATTAAGCAACCTTAGGTTGTTTAATCTCTT
Organism: Staphylococcus sp. MB377; assembly: GCF_001922505.1. Classification (NCBI taxonomy): domain Bacteria; kingdom Bacillati; phylum Bacillota; class Bacilli; order Caryophanales; family Staphylococcaceae; genus Staphylococcus; species Staphylococcus sp. MB377. Next base: position 11,975 of record NZ_MAON01000017.1, read on the forward strand.
TTTTTGTTGTTGAGGCAAATAGTCGCGAAGTTATAATAATTCGATTACGCAAATTAT
>NZ_MAON01000018.1:0-9881 GCF_001922505.1 Staphylococcus sp. MB377
CACTTCATCTGAAAAATTTAGATTTTTATCTTTAATTTTTAATGTATTTAATATAGACTTACACATAGGCGCATTACCTTTCTTTTTTATTTTGTTTGGTAGCTAATAATTATAGAGGTAATTGCGCCATTTTTGTATTCAAACATAAAAATTGGACTGATGATTTTTAGTCATCAGTCCAATTTATTATAGAGCCAATATTCATAATGATTTCAACGCCACTCCCGTATCACAGTTTAATCTAATGATTAAACTTTATTTATTATCTTTTGAAAAAGTATTACTTATTTCTTCGCCACGATTTTGTAGATTTTCAATGTGTGATTGTAATTTTTCGATATTAGGATTAATATCAGATTTAAAATCACCAATTAGTGTTTTAAATTCATCTCCAATTTCGCTACCATATGAGACACCATCATTTTTTACTTGCTTACCATAATCAATAATGTTAAAGAAATTACGTTTAAGTGACTCAATTTCACGTTCTAATTCAGAGCGAGACCCAGTAGGTTCTTTAGAATCAATCGTGTTATTCTTTACGCTTTGATCATCACGGTTTAACCAAGAAACAGCAATTCCAGATGCTACTCCCGCAGTAATACCAAATAATACGCGTGATATTTTCATGTTCTATTCTCCTCACTTATTATGTCGTTAACGGATAATAATAGAATAAGAAATGAAATAAATTTCAGATTCTACAACAATCATATTTCGACAAGTTAATTATAATTGTATATTACCCTATAATGACATTCAATATGCAGAATTAATCAAATTGCGCTTTGATTTGATCAGCGATAGCTTGTTTTTGTTCATCATTAATTTCGTTCTCATGTGTTTCCCAATGGTATCCGAAACCGTCGATATCATTTTCGTATCGTGGTAAGAAATGGAAATGAATATGGAATACTGATTGATCTGCGAACTCACCATTATTTTGGATGATATTTAGACCATCAGGATTAAAAGCTTTCTTAATTGCATTAGCGACTTTAGGTAAAGCTGTACCAATATGAGCCATTGTCTCTTCGTCAGTTTCAAAAATATTTGGTGACGCTTTTTTAGGAATTAATAATGTATGACCTTTAGTCACTTGTGAAATATCTAAAAATGCATAAACAAAGTCATCTTCATAAACTTTAAAGCTTGGAATCTCTCCAGATAAAATTTTACTAAATACAGTTTCAGCCATTTGAATGCACTCCTTTTACGTATTTATAGCTTATTATAGCATTTGTAAAATAAAATTTCGTTAGTGAAGTAAATGTAATTTTAGTAGTTAAAAGCTAATTTTGGTACAATGTTATTCATGGAGGTGCCTTATGACAGTAAAAGTTGAACATTTAACAGGTGGTTATGGGAAACGTCCTGTTATTGAAGATATAAATTTTGAATTAAAAGCAGGGGAAATTGTTGGTTTAATTGGATTAAATGGTGCAGGCAAAAGCACAACTATTAAACATATGCTAGGTTTATTAACGCCAACTGAGGGTAATCTCTCTATCTCAAATACAGAAATTACAGATGACATCGAAGTTTATCGAAAAAAGTTATCTTATATACCTGAATCACCAATTATATATGAAGAATTAACATTAGAAGAGCATATTGCGATGACTGCAATGGCATATCAATTGAGTAAAGAAGAAGCAATGAAACGTGCAAGACCTTTACTTAAAACATTTAGATTAGAGAATGAATTAAAGGTCTTTCCTAGTCATTTCTCTAAAGGTATGAAACAAAAGGTGATGATAATATGTGCGTTCATTGTTAATCCAGAATTATATATTATTGACGAACCATTTTTAGGCCTTGATCCACTAGGGATTCAATCTATGTTGGATTTAATGGTAGAAAAGAAAAATGAAGGACGTACTGTTTTAATGAGTACGCATATTTTGGCAACTGCAGAACGTTATTGTGATCGATTTATTATTTTAGATAAAGGTAGAGTGGTTGCTTTCGGTGATTTAGAGGAGCTACGTAAACAAACTGGATTAAGTGGTCACACACTTGATGACATCTATATACATGTCACACAAGGTGGTCAAGAAAATGGATAATTCAGCTACTTCATTATTTAAATCTAGATTGAACATCATTCAAAAAGAGAAGCGTTATTATAATAAATTTATTTTTAATGGCCATTTTTCAGTATTTTTATTAATTTTATTGGGAGCATTTATATTAGGTTATGGTCAATGGTTGCAACATATACCTAAACATATAGATTATGCGTTATGTGCTAGTATAATATTAGCTGTAACATCTATCTTTCCAATACGAACATTTTTAAAAGATGCAGATAGAATATTTTTATTGCCTTTTGAAAAACATATGAAAAATTATATGAACCTAAGCATTCGCTACAGCTATTTTAATAGAATAGCGATACAACTAGTAATACTCATTATCTTGTTTCCATTATTTTCTAAATTAGATGGTGATTTCATAACACCATTTATCATCTTGAGTATTTTAACATTGATACACCCATGGATTGGATTGAAAGTGAGATGGCAATGGTATCAACTAAAGCAATCAAGTTGGAGTATAAGTTTAATTTTATTTTTGATTAATTTAGTAACATATGACTTAATATTGGGTTACCAAATGTACTGGGGAGTTATCTTTACGTTTATATTACTTGGTGGAATGTTAGCTTTACCTAAATTAAATCGAGTTAATTTATATCCATGGGAACGAATGATAGGTATTGAAGAAAGACACCATACAAATTATTATAAATTCGTAAATATGTTTACGGATGTTAAACATTTAAAAGAGTCTGCAGTTAGACGTAGATATTTAGATTTCTTATTACCTACACCTAAAGGCAGGAAATTTAATTCTAAAAATATGTATTTATATCTATTTACACGTAGCTTTGTAAGAGGTAGAGATGCTTTTAGTATTATATTTAGACTGATTGTCATTGCATTAGTGCTAATGATTTGGCTATCGTTTCCTATTGTTTCAGCAATTATTGGATGTCTGTTCATGTACATTACATTATTGCAAATGTCTCAATTTTATACGCAACAAGCCTATGGATTATGGCCTCAAGTTTGGCCAGTACCAGATGTCGAAGTGATTAAAGGTTATGAAAAATTTCTTTATCGCTTAATGTTAATTATAGGATTAATTTTTTCAATTGCATTTATCAGTATATACCCACAATATTCCTTTTTCGCTCTAATCTTCTTTATAGTAGGGTGGTTAACGATTAGAAGCACAATTAAGAAGTTACAATATCAAGAATCACTACTTAAAGATTAAAAAGGTTGCCTATAACTAGAACAAGCAAAACTACATCTAGTTAAAAGGCAACCTTTTTATTATTCCTTGATTGGATATAAATATCTCTCAAAGTAGCTAGAATGTTGGCTACTAGAACCAAAATAATGTCTTAATGCATCTTTTGAAAAATAATCCTTAAATGTATCTGTTTCTTTAAAATCTTCGTAAGTTTGGCGATTAGCAAAACCAAAATAAACTTTGTAAGTTGTTCCTTGAACAGGCTTTAAAAAACGATAACTTTTAAAACCGGCAAACTTATCGAAATTTAATTCCAAATTTGCAATACGTTTTTCTAATTGATGAACATGATCATCAGAAGAAGGGATAAATATTGCTGAGTAAAAATGTGTTTGATCTAAGTCATTAATAGAATTAACAGTTGTGTAAACAGTGGGATGTTTTAAAATTGATTTTTCATCTGATTCTTCAATAATTACAGAAGAATCATTTGTTGAAAATAAAAATAGATTTCTATTAGTATTATTTGTTCGGATTTGATTTAAGTAACCATAAGTCCCATAAGTTGTATATATGTTCATGACTCATACCTCCTTTATTGTTTATATTATACGATTAATTAATGGTACTAGCTATAATAATTGTATGTATTGTTTAAATATTTTAAAAATCCATTTAGTCTTATTGAGGGATATTTTTAAGCATATAAATATACTATAATTATGTTTAATAAATTATTATAATTTAGTGAATTGAAATGTACATTTATGCTTTGTCTTTTTTATGACATTTAAGTGTAGATAAACGATAATTATATCAGCATATGATATTATAGATAAGAATGATTTTAATTTAGGAGGACTATAAGGTGCATAATAAAAATAATACAATTTTACAAACAATTAAAGGTGAAAAAACATCTCATACACCTGTATGGTTTATGCGCCAAGCTGGCCGTTCACAACCAGAATATCGAAAATTAAAAGAGAAATATTCACTTTTCGACATCACACACCAACCTGAATTATGTGCTTATGTAACTCAATTACCAGTTGATAATTATAATACTGATGCAGCAGTTTTATATAAAGATATAATGACACCTTTGAAACCAATTGGTGTTGATGTTGATATTAAATCAGGTATTGGACCAGTCATTAGCAATCCAATTAAATCTGTATCTGATGTAAATAAATTAACTCAAATTGATCCAAAACGTGATGTACCGTACGTACTTGAAACAATTCAATTGCTAACACAAGAGAAATTGAATGTACCATTAATTGGGTTTACAGGTGCGCCATTTACATTAGCTTCTTATATGATTGAGGGCGGTCCTTCAAAAAATTATAATTATACTAAAGCAATGATGTATGGAGATGAGGCAACATGGTTTGCTTTAATGAATCATCTCGTACAAGTATCAATTGACTATGTGGTTGCTCAGGTTGAAGCGGGCGCAGAGCTGATTCAAATTTTCGACTCATGGGTTGGAGCTTTAAATGTTCAAGATTATCGTTATTATATTAAACCTTCAATGGATAAGTTAATTAATGGAATTAAAGCTAGATATGATGTTCCTGTCATAATGTTTGGAGTGGGTGCAAGCCATCTAATTAATGAATGGAATGACTTAGCAATAGATGTCCTAGGATTAGATTGGCGTACGTCTATCTCATCAGCTACACAAATGGGTGTTAATAAAACGTTACAGGGTAATTTAGATCCTTCATTGTTACTCGCGCCTTGGGACGTAATAGAGCACAGAGTACGTGAAATTCTGGACGAGGGTATGGAAAGAGGTAAACACATTTTTAATTTAGGACACGGTGTTTTTCCTGAAGTACAACCTGATACATTAAAGCGAGTTACTCAATTTGTTCATGATTATACAAGTAAATAGTATTAAGAATACAAAGATTAAGGAAGGTTTTATTTAATGACTAAGACAGTAGGTTTATTAGTTATGGCATATGGAACACCATATAAAGAGAGTGATATTGAAGCATATTATACAGATATTAGACATGGTAAGAGACCAACTGATGAGGAATTACAAGATTTAAAAGACCGATATGAATTTATTGGTGGTCTTTCTCCTTTAGCTGGCACTACTGATCGTCAAGCTGAAGCATTAAAAGATGCTTTAAATCAAGTTTATGAAGATGTGGAATATAAATTGTATTTAGGTCTAAAGCATATTTCTCCATATATTGAAGAAGCTGTAGAAAAAATGTATAAAGATGGTATTAAAGAAGCGGTTACTGTTGTTTTAGCGCCACATTATTCTAGTTTCTCAGTTGGATCATACAATAAACGTGCAAAAGAGGAAGCCAATAAATACGATATTGCTTTACATCATGTTGAACATTATTATCACCAACCTAAATTTATTGAGTATTGGACTAATAAAATCAATGAAACTTTAGAGCAAATTCCTCAAGATGAACATGATGAGACAATCTTAGTTGTATCAGCTCATAGTTTACCTAAAGGTTTAATTGAAAAAAATAATGATCCATACCCTGATGAATTAAAAGATACAATGAATCGTTTACAAACATCTTCAAATATTAAACACGTTGCTCAAGGCTGGCAGTCTGAGGGTAACACAGGTACACCTTGGTTAGGACCCGATGTACAAGATTTAACAAGAACGTTGTACAACGAATATCAATATAAACACTTTATCTACACGCCTGTAGGTTTTGTATGTGAGCATTTAGAAGTACTGTATGATAATGATTATGAATGTAAAGTTGTGTGTGATGAGATAGGAGCAAATTACTATCGACCAACAATGCCTAACACGGATCCATTATTTATTAATGCTATCGTGGACGAAATAAAAACAGTTTTTTAATAAAGGAAGGGACTCAATGTGAGTAAAAAAGTTGCAATTATTGGTGCAGGTATAACTGGCCTCTCAAGCGCATATTATTTAAAACATTATAAACCAGATATAGATGTAACCATTTTTGAAGCGACAAATCGACCAGGTGGAAAGATACAGACGTATCGTAAAGATGGATACACTATTGAACTAGGCCCTGAATCTTATCTTGGACGAAAAACAATCATGACTGATATAGCAAAAGATATTGGACTTGAAGATGATTTAATTACTAATGAAACAGGTCAGTCATACATTTTTGCAAAAAATAAATTGTATCCTATACCAGGTGGTTCGATTATGGGCATCCCAACTGATATTAAACCTTTTTTAAAAACAAGACTTATTTCACCAATAGGTAAGCTAAGAGCGGGACTAGATTTGGTAATACCCCCTATAAAAATTGAGGATGATATATCAGTTGGAGCGTTTTTTAGAAGACGATTAGGAAATGAAGTGCTTGAAAATTTAATAGAACCCCTCATGGGTGGTATTTATGGTACTGATATAGATCGATTAAGTTTAATGAGTACATTTCCTAATTTTAAAGAACAAGAGGAAAAGTATGGTAGTTTAATCAAAGGTATGCAACACGAAAAGGCTGAACGAATTAAACAACGTCAACTATACCCTGGTGCCCCTAAAGGTCAGTTTAGACAATTTCGTCACGGATTAAGTTCATTTATTGAAGCATTAGCTAAAAATGTACAAGATAAAGGCGTAAAGATGAAATATCAAACACATGTAGAAGATATCATTATTAACAATGACAATTATGAAATAGCAACTGATCAATACAGTGAACAATTTGATGGTATTTTAGTTACTACGCCTCATCAAACATTTATGAAATGGTTCAATCACGATCAAGCTTTTAAATACTTTAACGAGATGGATTCTACTTCAGTTGCAACGGTTGTATTTGCATTTGATGAGAAGAATATTGAAAACACATATAACGGTACTGGTTTTGTCATCGCGAGAACAAGTAATACTAATATTACAGCTTGTACTTGGACTAGTAAAAAATGGCCTTTTACTACACCGCAAGGAAAAGTTTTAATTAGAGCATATGTAGGTAAACCAAGTGATACAGTTGTTGAAGATCATACTGATGAAGAAATTGCGACTATCGCACGTCGTGATTTAAATAAAATGATGACTTTTCATGGAGATCCGGATTTTACAATTGTTAATCGTTTGACTAAAAGCATGCCTCAATATCACATTGGTCATATTAGTCAAATAAGAAAAATTCAACAACACGTTAAAAATAATTATTCTGCACTCAGAATCACAGGAGCACCATTTGAAGCGGTTGGGCTTCCAGATTGTATTCAACAAGGTAAAAATGCTGTGGAAGAATTGCTTGATGAAATATAATAATTTAAACACTTTTTTTGAGGTGAATTTGCCTCTTTAAAAGTGTTTTGTTATATAAATTGAGAATTATTATTTAGTGTTTAAGGAGGTAAAAATATTAATGACTAATGTAATTATAGTTCATTCACAATTAGGAAATTCTCATAACCACTGGTATAAGTGGTTGCAACATAATTTAGAACTAGAAGGTTACGATGTTCAATTATTCCATTTAGATGAAAGTAAGAATGATAATATAGACAATTGGATCTTCGAATTAAATCAACAAATTGAACTTTTATCTAAAGATACTTATTTTGTCACACATGGGTATGGTTCATTGGCTACTTTGAAATACATTGAAGGTCTATCAATTTACGAACCATTTGAGGGGTTCTTCAGTATAGCAGGATTTAAAGAAGATGCGAAGAAAATAGACGATTCAATAAAAGTAGGGGAGTTTAATGTCGATTATGACTTAATTAAAACTAAAGTTAATGACTTTTATGGACTAGCTTCAAAAGATGATTCTTATGTTTCTTACATAGAAACTCAAAACTTAATTGATGAATTAGGTGGTAAGACTAAAATTGTTGATGAAGGTGGACATTTCTTAGAAGAAGAGGGCTTTGTATCTTTTACTGAATTACAAGAAAAAATGCAACATTACATGACTAAATAATAAAACATGTGATTTAATTATTAATACGTTCAATATTTAAACTAATTTAAGTAGGTAGTTAAAGCTACCTATTTTTTATTATTATTAAGGTTGATAATTAAATATAGAGATACTTTCAAGTGCAATTAGATATCCAATAGGTATCTTTAATTAAAATATTTTAAATGTAGCGTTTTTTTACACAAAATAGTTTACAATACTTATTGACTAAGTTAATGATACTATATATACTAATAAAGTATTCGAAAGGCGATGACTATTAGACAATTGTCGCATTTCAATATGAAGATTCAATTAAATGAATGTAAAATTTATTTAAAATTATCATTGACATTAGACATTATAAAATGATATACTTTTTAAGTACTGGTTTTTGAGACGTAAATAATATTAGCGCGGGATGGAGCAGTTCGGTAGCTCGTCGGGCTCATAACCCGAAGGTCGGTGGTTCAAATCCGCCTCCCGCAATACATAGTTTTAATAGGTCTCGTAGTGTAGCGGTTAACACGCCTGCCTGTCACGCAGGAGATCGCGGGTTCGATTCCCGTCGAGACCGCCATTACTTATTACGGTTCAGTAGCTCAGTTGGTAGAGCAATGGATTGAAGCTCCATGTGTCGGCAGTTCGACTCTGTCCTGAACCATTCAATCATTTTGGCGGTTGTGGCGAAGTGGTTAACGCATCGGATTGTGGTTCCGACATTCGAGGGTTCGATTCCCTTCAACCGCCCCATAATCGTTTACTACGCGGGTGTAGTTTAATGGCAAAACCTCAGCCTTCCAAGCTGATGTTGTGGGTTCGATTCCCATCACCCGCTCCATTATATTATTCCGCAGTAGCTCAGTGGTAGAGCTATCGGCTGTTAACCGATCGGTCGTAGGTTCGAATCCTACCTGCGGAGCCATGGCTCCTTGGTCAAGCGGTTAAGACACCGCCCTTTCACGGCGGTAACACGGGTTCGAGTCCCGTAGGAGTCATACAAACAGAAGTGAAATATCGCTTCTGTTTTTTTATGTAATTTAGTTATTAATATTGAGGAGAACTGTCCGAGTCTGGCCGAAGGAGCACGCCTGGAAAGTGTGTAAGCGCCATAAGCGCTTCAAGGGTTCGAATCCCTTGTTCTCCATAATAAAAGCTTATCACAATATGTTTTAGAGTGAGCAAGTGTCAAAGAAGTGTCTAGAAAGTAAAATTTCTGGCACGTTGACCTTGATTTTTTTATTGTTGAAATTGTGATGAAAAGCAACTTTTTAATGAAGTGCGTGGGTAAAACTAAATTTTAGAATTAATAATAAAAAATATCTTTTAATATTATATTAAGCTCAACATAGTGCGTTGAGTTTATAAACGAAATACATTGAATTTCGAGGGTTTAAAATGAAAATTTCAAAACAAGCAGAAAAAGGAGCTAGTGTAGTGGATACGCTAGCTCTTTTCTCATATCATATTAATATTTAAGAGTATTAAAAACAGGCTCTATAATAAATTGGACTGATGACTAAAAATCATCAGTCCAATTTTTATGTTTGAATACAAAAATGGCGCAATTACCTCTATAATTATTAGCTACCAAACAAAATAAAAAAGAAAGGTAATGCGCCTATGTGTAAGTCTATATTAAATACATTAAGAATTAAAGATAAAAATCTAAATTTTTCAGATGACGCTATATAAAAAGAA
>NZ_MAON01000019.1:0-8311 GCF_001922505.1 Staphylococcus sp. MB377
CCGTAGGTCTCTTCAGATCTACGGATTTTCCCCATGCCACGAAATTAGCATCATGCTAGCAAGTTAAACGAACACTGACATGATATATTAGTGATTAGCTATATTTTTTACTTTGCAACAGAACCTAGCATATGCATCTACACTTATTAGATGGGCTATATAATTTTATGAGTTCGCATTATACGTCTTTTTTATCTCTCCACTCACAAGTGTTATAACTTAGTTAACAATGAAACTAGCATGAATAGCACCTTATCTCAAGCGTCAATTCAGATGCCTGAGAGAAGGTGCTTTTATTTTATGTAATATCTGAGTTATATATAGCTGCTGATAAGTAATTTTATATAACGCTAGTTTTACTTATAGTTTTTCATCACTCCACCCAAGAAAACCATCTTTAACTTTTATTGTAAACTTTCCACTCCAGAAAGTACTAATTTCATAATAGAAGATGCCTCCACTTTCTCGAATGAATTTGATATCATTTCCGTATTTTTTGATAACATAATTGTCTGCATCTGTTCTTTTAGACATTTAAGACCACGCCTTCATTTTATAAAAATACCTCTTTTATCATCTAACCAAAAATTAAATGTAAGATGTTTTTCACAATTATCAAACTAACTACAATAACAATAAAACTTGATATCTTATTTAAAATTATTATATATTTTCCAGTTTGATCTATAGATCCTAAAATCTTCCCTAATACAGCTAATAAAATAAACCATATCCATGAAATCATAATAGTAGAAATACTGAATAAGAATTTTTCTGAACCTGAATAAACAGAAGCGCTTGTTCCAATTACTCCTACTGTGTCCATGATTGCATGAGGATTTAATAGTGATACAGATATAGCAAAGCCAATTTGCTTTTTAGCACTCATAGAGTCATGATTTTCTAAATTATTAGGTTTTTCATTCCATAATGACCACGCCATATATAATAAAAACATAAGGCCTATAATATATATAACTAATTGCAACGTAGGTAAAGACATTAAAATCAATGAAACGCCTAAAACTGCAATTGTTATTAAAAATGTATCGCATAGTCCAGCTGTTATTATGACTGGTAAAGCTTTTGTAAATTTCTTTTGATTAGCTCCTTGATTAAATACAAAAACATTCTGTGCTCCTAACGGTAGAATTAGACCTAGCGCTAATAAAACACCATGTACGATTGGTTGCAACATAATACTAACTCTCTTTCATTTTACTATTGGGTGTACAAATATCTTTTACCACACTATAAAATCCTGGTAATGTAGTTTTGAAAAATCCTGTGCAATGATGTGCTTCTCTATATTTTTTATCTTGCATCAAAATAGAGTGTGCCTTTTTTAAATTATAGTGCGGAATAGCTGGGAATAAATGATGTACCAAGTGATAATTATCATGATGTGGGTGAAATAAAAATATTGTCCAAGGCATACCAAACGTATTTCTACTTGCTGTTAATTCAGTATCATTGTTTAATCCTGAATGTTCTGCCATTTCTGCCCAGTAACGAATAATTTGAAAAGTTGTAAGAAGTGGTACAAACCAAAAGATAATAAGGTAAAACCAAAAATTAAATGCTATAGATGTTGATATCAAAACCAACCATAAAATATTTCTAGTCCAAAGTTCTGACTTAGGTATGTCCTTACTATAAAGGTTAGCTGATACCGTACCTAGTATATACTTTGGCACATGAAACAGTAACAACACCTTTATAATGTGATCTTTTATAAATTTATTGATGTTTTCCTGTGGCTTATCTAGTCCAACAATACGATATCTTTTTGTATCAGGATCATTTTCTTCATCCCATAAATTCTTATGATGTTGAAAGTGAGAATTACAATATGTAGTAAAACTTGTAAAAATGGGGAATGCTATAAAAATACAAGTAATCCACTTATTATAAAATTTATTCGTAAATAATGAACGATGGCATGCTTCGTGCATTAAATTGTCAAAAGCTCGCATTCGACTTCCAATTAAAATAATACTAAGCAGGTAAACAAATATATTTCCTGTTGTTATGCTTAAATAAGCACTTCCAAAAATAACCAACCAATCAAAAAGTAAAGCAAAAATATTATGATAGTTATCTTTTTTCATCAAAGGTTTTAATTCTTTTTTGATTTCTTTAGAAAAAACTGCTTTTTCTAATTTCAGTGACATCATAACCCCTCCTTTGGATTGTATGTTATAATAATCTGAAATTTAAAAAAACTACCAGATTAAAGATAAAATTCCAACCAGATTTAAGGAGAAGAAGTATGGGAAATTTTCAATACAAAATGATAATAGATGATATTATTAATAAGATTAACAATGGCGAATTATCATCAGGAGATAAATTACCATCTCAAAGAGAAATTTCTCAATATTATAATGTGAATAGATCTACAGTTATACAGTCATTAGATATTTTGAAAAGTTATGGTATTTTGGAAACTATTGAAAAAAAAGGCGTTTATGTATCTCAATATAAATGGAATGCTTATATTACAAGTAATATTCATTGGCAAAATTATATAGGGAACAGCATGTCTAAAAGCAACCAATTTTATATTCAAAGAATCAATGAATTAGAATTCAATCCTAATATTATACGTCTAGGTACTGGCGAGTTATCTCCAAAGTTAATTCCAAATCATTTGTTCAAAGAAATAATATCAAACAGTATTAGTGACTCTATACAAACGAATTATGAGGAACCAAAAGGAAAATTAAGTCTTAGATTAGAAGTAGTAAATTATATGAAAAAAAGGGGAGTCATATGTGATGTGGATAACATATGTATCACTTCAGGTGCTGTTCAAGGATTAAAACTAATAGCTGATGGATTATTAGTTCCTCAATCTAAAATTATTATTGAAACACCTTCTTATATTAATTCCATACGTACTTGGCATAATATCAAATCGAAAATGATCCCTTTATCAATCAACTATATAAAGCGAAATATTAATAATATATTTAAAATAAGTAGTAACTACAAAAACAGCATATTTTATTGTATACCTACTTTACACAATCCTACTCAAAATACTTATACTAAAGAAGAAAAGCAAAAAATTATAGATCAATGTCAAAAAAACGGAATACCTATTGTTGAAGATAGTATATATTCTGATTTATGGTTTGATGAAAAAAGACCGATGCCCATGAAATCTTTGAAAAATAGTGACAATGTTTTATATTTAGGAAGTTTATCTAAAACGGTAAGTCCTGGTCTGCGTATTGGATGGATAGTAGCAGATAAAAATGTAATTAATCACTTATCTGATTTAAAAATGCAGAATGACTATGGTGCTAGTTCTATATCACAATATATTGCCACAAAATGGCTAAATACTTATCATGAAAAACATATATCTGAATTAAAATTAGAATTAAAAAAACGTAAAGATATATTTATAGACGCCCTAAAAACTCATTTATCTATGTATGGTAGTTGGAATGACCCTAGTGGATCATTTTATATTTGGTTTGAGTTCTCTATATCAATAAACGTAAAAAAATTGTTTAATGAATCTATAAAAGAAAATATACTTATACAACCTGGAGAAATATATGATTCTAACTACAAAAACTACATTCGATTTTCTTACTCATACATTGATGAGAATGATATTAATAGAAGTTTAAAAAAATTAAGTAATATTATTAAAAAAATTAGAAATTGATTCCTAAGAACTTTCTTTACTTTGCATTCCTCTACTAACCAGTGTTATAATTTGATTAACAAATAGTGTACTAACATGATAAACACCGAGCCCGATAACTACTGCGAATAGTTATCGGGCTCTTTTGGTATATTAGCTATATGTCGTCGCTAAATTACTTTTCACGATTATTCAGCCAATGAGAAAATAACGTGAGTATAACTCCTACTATGATAGGAGCTATAATAGTTACAAATAGTGTACTGAACATGATGTCACCTCCTTCCATGCTAAATACAGCACAGAAGTGAACGACGACTTTTGTATTATATCATTTCTAATAATTGAGTTACAGATAACTTCCGATAATATTTAATTATGTAGGTTAAACAAGAAATCGGCTTATAAAGTACATTACTCTTGATTTGGTATTTATTTCATACTATTTTGAGTAGTTATTTAAATCATTAAACATTGCCTCAGCAACAAAGCTAGAAGACCAACTCATTACTATTAGTTTTTGGGCAGTGAATTATCTTAATAAAGAATTAGAAGATAGTAAAAATGAATATCAACGTAAAGTTAAACAAGTTAATAAAGCTATGGGTAAAAAACGATAATAATATAATAAGAATCATTGCAGTAGCTTTTTTTACTTTTGGTTTTATAGGTCTTGGCTTTGAACTGCAGAACTTGAGGCTCAGGGCACAATATATTTTAGTTTCTGGTTTCCCTTTTTTATTAATATCTATAATGTATAGAGAATATATTTGGGTATTTATTATTTTTATGTCACTATCTATGCCTATATTCTTTTTATCTTTAGTAGAATTTTTATTAAATTTTAGAAATAAGAAAGATAACATTAATTTAAAAATAGAAGGTATCATAAGTATTATAGGTTCTTTATTAACAATTATTAGTTCTATATTATCAATTATGACTTTTAAATGAAAAGACATAATTGATAATATTTTTATTTAAAAGCCTGTACATTTACTCATTGTTTTTTAACAGTGTATATAATTCGTCGAATAATTCCATATTATAAATAAATAAATATTCAAAATCAGGTATTTCTGTATTAGCTGGTATTTGTGGCAGTACTGCTTGTTTATAGTCTTGGAATAATCGATCTTTTATTTTCTTAACTTTAGGTATTAATTCAATTGGGACTTCCTTAAGCTCAAACATTCGTCTAAGAATGTGGAAATTATTAGGATTAGTAACTTCTTCTCTCAGCTCAACGTTTGAAATGTTAGTTAAGGTAGAATAAATATCGTATAAATCCCTTGCTCTAGTTTTATCTGAACTTAATTTATACTCTTCTAACTGCTGGCAAGAAGCACGAATTTTTTCATAAATAATCATTAAAGAGCTATATAAATAAATTTTAATACCATCAATTTCTGTTGTAGTTCTAGGATCTGTATATTCTTCAAAACTTAAATCAATTTGAATTTTCTTAGAACCATCACCCATTGATTCTGCATAAGCATTAAAATTTTTTATACCTTTATTCTTTAATTTTTGTAATTCTGTATCCTCTATAATACTAAATGTAATAACATATCCTCCCCAAAAAGGAGGCGTTCTGTCATTTCTTATTTTAGGTTTATCTTGAAATTTATAAGAAAGTATTTGATATCCTTTTTCTAAAAATGCTTTAGTAATATTATCTTTAAAAAGAACGCCCTCTTCATTTTCTGCCAAACGTATATTTTCTTTAATAGAAAAATCTAAATCTTGTGATTCTCTTTTAGTTAAACCGTGTAAATTCAAAGCATTTCCACCTTTTAAGGTTAAAATATTTTCTAAATGTTCATCCGAGAAGATTGCCTTTAATGTGGTTCTTTTAATTGTCTCTGAATCCATTAGAATGTCTCCATTTCTTTAACTATTTACCTTTATTATATCAAAATAAAATACTATATTCTATGAAAAGCTATGGTATATATACCATAGCTTTATAAAAATCATATTTTAAGTTATACTATAGTGGTTATCATATAGCTATGGTATATATACCATAGCTATACAAAAATGTTCTAAAGAGGTGTATAAGATGTCAATTTCAGATAAAGAAATCGAAAATATACTTAAAAATAATAATATACGTAAAGATACTTATAAACTTATTAAAAATAAAGATATAATACAGGATTTAGCTACAGAATATGGAAATGTCTTGAATAGAACTACTATCATAAAAATATTGCATGTATTAAAAGAAGATTATGGCGTTCCCAACCAAACTTCAATATCAACTTTTAAAAGGTTTACCGTGAATATTTTGAAAATTTTTGAAGAAGTTCCAATTTTCTTCGAAAAAGAAGGAGAAAAAATTGAACGTTATGTTTCTACATATACTGTTGTTTCCCCTTATGAAATAGCCCTTTCTTTATTATCACGTTCGTTCTTATCTCATTACAGTGGGTTACATGTACATGATTTAACACTTAATAACCCTAAAGATATCTATATTAATAAAGAGCAGTCTAAAAAACCTAGAGATAGTAAAAATGCAAAATTGACACAAGGTAAAGTCAATTACGCTTTTTCAAAACCAATGCGAAGAACTAAAAGTATCTATAATTTTAACTATAAAAACACTTTTTATAGAGTCCATGTATTAAATACAAAAAATACCAATAATACAGGTATTATTAAAAAAAATCCCATTGGTTTTTCTAAATCTGTATATGTAACTAATATCGAAAGAACTTTATTAGATTCTACAACTCGTCCTCAATACAGTGGTGGACCTCAAGAAGTTGCTACAGCTTATCAAAATGCTCGTAAAACAATCAATATTAACCTTTTAAAGCAATATTTAGAAAAGTTTCATTATATTTATCCATATCAAAAATCTATTTTATTTTACTTGAAATCTGCGAACTATTCTCAAAAATCACTAGATATTTTCAATGAGTTAATTAAAAAAAGTGCTGATAAAGATATTCTTTTTTATTTAGATTATCAAATTCTGCACAAATCTTTGGATGAGAAAATAGGAATATATTATCCTCAGGAATTAAAAGTAGAAGATACAATATTATAATGTTTGTAGTAAATATCATTAAAAATACGATTAGATAAATTAAAAGCTATCTACAGTTCATTATTGAGATCTGCTGATAGCTTTTAATTTAATAAAATACTAATCAAATGTGCAATATATATTAAGTCGATTATTCTATAATCATATGCACTTCCGATAAGTCATTTTATGTTATATCTTTGCTTTTTTATAGTATCAAGACAAGAAGAAACTCGTTTCACTCGTTTCAAAAACCCTCCTGATTTTTAGAGAAAAATTCTTTTATTTCATCGTCTTTAATAAAATAATATGCCATCTTTCCCTTTTTATAAAAATCAAGTACATCATTTTTATATAAAAGTCTTAAATGATGTGAAGTTGAAGCAACACTTATTTTCAATATCAAAGAAATATCACAAACACACAACTCATCTTCTTTAATCAAAGATAATATGATTTTCAATTTCTTCTCATCACAAATTTTTTCTAAAATGTTAAGTAATTTCTTAGATTTATCATCTTCTAAAAAACTTAAAGCATTGTTAACTTTATCCTCATGTACACAGATCACATCACAAGCATTTTCATAACTCATATAAAATCGCACCCTAAATTAAAATATAAATCCTAAAATTGTTTGAATAGTATCATTTTCAATAATAATAAATAAACCTAAAGCTATATAAATAACAGCCATAATCCAACGACTAAATTTCTCAACAATTTCTCCAACTCCTGGAATATTAGATAATTTTTGTGCAGTAAATACCAAGAAGAAAATTAAAATTAAAAAGACAAACAGAGTAATTAATAAATTAGTAACACTTAATGTCACAAAATACGGAACAAATAAACCAATATTATCAGCACCACAACTTGCTATCGTAACAATTGCAACCGTACCAACTAATTTAGACAATCCTTTTTCATTCAATTCTTTTTTAGCTCTCTTTTCTCCTTCACAATCATCATAAATAGCTACTTTAATTCCTAAATAAATCGGTATTAACCCTAATAATCCTAATATCCATTTTTCAGGAACATAATTTAAGACAAAGGCAAAGAATAAACTTACGACAATCAATGCCACAGATCCTACATATTGACCAATATAAATATCTCGATATTCTTTCTTAGTCTTTGCTCTAGCAAAAAATATTAATAAAATCACTAATAAATCTACTGCTGTCGCAATATAAAGAATAGCAGCAGTTACAATAGTCTGAATCATAATTACACCTCATTCAAAAATATTTTTGAATGTATTATAACTTATGTTTTCAAATAATCATAGATGCTTTATTCCAATTGCTTTATTGACGTTGAGCCTCGGAACCCTTAACAATCCCAAAACTTGTCGAATGGTCGGCTTAATAGCTCACGCTATGCCGACATTCGTCTCCAAGTTTAGTTAAGGGTTCTTCTCAACGCACAATAAATTTTCTCGGCATAAATGCCGTGTTATAATTAAAATACTTTTGGTTCTGTTGCAAAGTAAAAAATATAGCTAATCACTAATATATCATGTCAGTGTTCGTTTAACTTGCTAGCATGATGCTAATTTCGTGGCATGGGGAAAATCCGTAGATCTGAAGAGACCTACGGTT
>NZ_MAON01000020.1:0-7866 GCF_001922505.1 Staphylococcus sp. MB377
AAAGTTATTGGAAACTATTTCTTAAACCTTTTGAAACGCTAGAAGCATTTAATTATCATAAAGTCCATTTATTTAAAGAGTGGAAAACCGAAAAAGGCATTATAAATTACTTATTAGGTGTAGATATAGAATTATTTAATACATATCACTACGTTCATGAGCTAAGAAGATTATTAAAAGAAAATCAAATAGAGAAATTTAATCATAAACTCTTTTCTATTCATCTTTCAGATGTGTGTACTAAATTACGCCCAGTCATTAGAACTTTAAGACGATTAGCAGCTTTCATTGAAAATACTATGACATATTCTAACCTGACCAACGGTCCGT
Source organism: Staphylococcus sp. MB377 (assembly GCF_001922505.1). Taxonomy (NCBI): domain Bacteria; kingdom Bacillati; phylum Bacillota; class Bacilli; order Caryophanales; family Staphylococcaceae; genus Staphylococcus; species Staphylococcus sp. MB377. Next base: position 331 of record NZ_MAON01000020.1, read on the forward strand.
TAGAAGGAATTAATAATAAAATCAAACTCATTAAAAGGGTATCTTTTGGTTATAGAAATTATGATAATTTGCGTAATCGAATTATTATAACTTCGCGACTATTTGCCTCAACAACAAAGAAAGAGATTAAACAACCTAAGGTTGCTTAATCTCAATATTTGGACTCATCAGTCCGATTTGACGTAGAGCCTGAATATTTCGCTACTCTCTTTATTAATGCCAAAATTGGCTTGACTGTTGTTACTGATAGTTAGATAATACGTAGCGTATATAAATAAGACCTATTAAGAGGTGTCAGTATGTTTCTATGTAAACGTCAAATTGATATTCATGCAAGATTTGGTGTACCAAGAATTGCATTTTTAAGTTTTACTATTACAGTCATCGCATTTTTAATTAGTTATGAAATAATGTATTATTTTGTAAATACACCTTTATCAGATCGACATTTTGTTATTTTATTAATATTTGTTGCACTTATGTACCCTATCCATAAAACATTACACCTTCTCTTTTTCTTACCTTATGTTAATTCATTTAGAATTCATAAATTAAACAAAAAGCGTTGGTTACCCTATTTTAATACGTATGTAAGTACGCCTGTACATAAGATATACTTTTGTATTAATTTAATTTTACCTTTTATTTTAATAACTATATTTTTGATTTTTCTAACGATGCATTTTCCGCAATACGGACACTATTTTATGTTTTTGCTTGCGTTAAATTTTGGCATATCTGTAATGGATTTTTTATATCTTAAGATTATTATTTTTTCAAATGAAGGTCATTTTATTGAGGAGCATCAAACAGGTATAAATATATTAAACAAAGTGCCATATCAATCTTTTCAGTAAGTATCATAGTATCGATCTTGAAACATATGTTATGCCTCAAGTTCGATACTTTTTTAATATTTAAGCCCTACTTAATCTCATTCTTTGGCAGTATCTAGCCTGTTTCTAATTGGTGATGTTTTCATAATATGTTATAGTAACGTTGTTATTAATGTAAAAGGAGCTATCAACTATGAAAATTATGAATAAATTAATTGTTCCAGTAACTGCGAGTGCTTTACTTTTAGGTGCATGCGGTTCAAATGTAACAGATTCAGAAAGTAATACATTAATCTCTTCTAAAGCTGGAGATGTAAAAGTAAAAGATGTAATGAATAAAATTGGTGACGAACAAATTGCTAGTACGTCATTTAGCATTGCATTGAATAAAATTCTAGCTGATAAATATAAAGATAAAGTTGATACAAAAGATATCGATGATGAAATTAAAAAAGAACAAAAACAATATGGTGGCAAAGATCAATTTGAAAGTATGCTTAAACAACAAGGTATGTCTTTAGATGATTATAAAGAACAGAAAAAACTTGCCGCATATCAAAAACAATTATTAGCTGATAAAGTTAAAGTGTCAGACAAAGAACTTAAAGAAAACACTAAAAAAGCCTCTCATATTTTAATAAAAGTTAAATCAAGCAGCAGTGATAAAGAAGGTTTATCAGACAAAAAGGCTAAAGAGAAAGCTAAAAAAATTCAAAAAGAAGTTGAAAAGAACCCAGATAAATTTGGAGAAATCGCTAAGAAAGAATCTATGGATTCTTCAAGTGCCAAAAAAGATGGTTCTCTAGGTTATGTAGTTAAAGGACAAATGGTAAGTAAATTTGAAAAAGCACTATTTAAACTAAAAGAAGGTCAAGTTTCAGATGTGGTTAAAACGGACTATGGTTACCATGTCATTAAAGCCGATAAAGAGAATGATTTTGACAAACAAAAATCTAAACTTAAAGCCAAACTAATCGAACAAAAGGTACAAAAAGATCCTAAGATTTTAACAAATGCGTATAAAGATTTATTAAAGGAATATGATATAGATTATAAAGACAGTGATATCAAGAAAGCTGTAGAAAACACTATTTTAAATCCTGAGAAACTTAAACAACAACAGTCATCTTCAGATAGTTCTTCAGCTGCATCAGGTTTATCTTCATAATTTTCATAGTATTAACATTAAATAGTAAGGGAGCAAGTCAATCAATTCGTTAAGAATTAAGACTTGCTCCCTTTCACGTGTTCAAAATTGTATAAAACAAGCGTTTTTACCCACTACATTGTCTATACAATAATTGACATTGTAAGGTAAAAACGCTTTTTAATTAGTCTAATTTTTCTGGATTGTAAAACTGTCTATTTTCCATACCAAAAATTCGTTCAGTAAATTGACCTTTATCGGTTTTCTTAAATGCTTTTTCAAACATATTCATTTTAGCATCGATATTGTCAATAAAGAATAATATTTCTGCTTCTTTTAAATGTGGTAACTTAGGTGATCCAAATTCCATTTTTCCGTGATGTGCTAAAATCATATGACGAAGTAACATCACTTCTTCACCATCAATTCCTAACTCTTTCGCCGCTTCCGCCACTTCATCACTTGCAATTGATATATGTCCTAGCAAATTACCTTCAACTGTATATGTTGTAGCAACTGGACCACTTAATTCCCTTACTTTACCTAAATCATGCAAAATAATTGAACTATACAACAAACTACGGTTTAACAATGGATAAATGTTGCATAATGACTTAGCTATTTCTAGCATTGTAAGTACGTGATAACTTAGACCACTTGCAAAATTATGATGGTGTGAACTTGCTGCAGGATACGTAAAGAATTTATCTTGATATTTTTTCAATAAATGACGTGTTATACGTTGTAAATTAGCATTTTCAATATCTAATATATAGTGTGAAATGTTTTCTTGGATTTTATCCGGAGATAAAGGTGCACCATCAACGAAATCTTGAGTCTTAAATCCGTCTTCTGGTTTAGATAATCTAAACTGATTGACTTTCATCTGTTTACGACCTCGATAATTAATCACGTCGCCTTTAACCCAAACAATTGTCTCAGGTTGAAGAATCTGCATATCTTCTTTACTAACAGTCCATAGTTTGGCTTCAATATCACCACTTTTGTCTTGTAAGAATAAAGTCATATAGTCTTTTCCTTGAGCAGTAACACCTTGTGTAGCTCTATGAATTAAGAAGAAATTTTCAACCGAATCTCCTGGGTTTAGCTTTTCTACATTTCTCATCGTTTTCCGCCTTCCTCTAGTTTATTTAAAATTAGCATCTCTTTAGAAGGAATTGCAGCATCTTTCATACAAGTGAAGTATAACACTTGATAATCTTTGGCTAATTCTCTTAAATAGTTTAACATCATAGATTTTCTTTGTTTATCAAAATGAACAAAAGCATCATCAATAATTATTGGGAATGGATAATAAGGTCTTAAAATCTTAATCAAACTAATTCTAAGTGCAATATATAATAATTCTTTCGTTGATTGACTTAGTTCAAGTGGATGATACATTTGGCCATTATTGTGTTTAACCATTATTGTATCATTTTCATAAGTTATCATATTGTAATTCTCTTGTGTCAGATCCGTAAATATTTTTACAGCTTCATTTATAACTTGAGGTAATCGTTTATCTTTAATTTGCTTAATATGTTCATTTATTAATGCTTCTAAGTAACTTAAACTAGCCCAATCTTTAGCTAAATCATTCATTCTATTCTTCAAGTTATAATACTCATGTCTTAACTTAGATAATGTTTTATCTGTCTCCATGTAATTAATTTGAGCGGTTAAGTCACTAACTTCAGTTTGTTTATCTAAATACTGATCGTTATATGCATCAACTCGTTTAGCAAGAAGCACATCTTCTTCTTCCAATTGAGCAGTTGTTTTTTCGCTCAAATTCGAACTATCTTCATAAGAGAAATTTTGATTTTCGAGATATGCAGTTAAATCATTAAATCTTGCAAGTTGTTGGTGATACAATTGATATTGCTCGTAAGATTGATAAAATGCTTCTTCACTTGAAACATTGATATAAGTAAATAATTTATTAATAGTTTTTTCATTTTCTTCTAATTGTTCTTTTAATTGTTTCAATTCATTACTTAATAACTCAATTTGACTTTTAAGTTGTTCTTTCTTCTCTTTATTACTTTCGTATTTAGAAATCCAGCTCTTCATATCATTAAATAGTGAAGCTTTATTAAATGGTGTGATTTCATTTCCAGTATTTTTAAGCGCTTTATCATAAAAATGCGTCAATTTCTGATTTACTTGTTGATGTTGATCTAATAATTTACTGCGGTAACTGTCATTTGATTTAAGTTGATTCATAGTTTTAAAGCTATCTAGTAATAAATCATCTGTCATTTCATTAGGTACTTTCACATTTTCTTTAACTGCATTTAATTTTTGAGTTAAGTCATTGATTTGTTGTTCTGTTTTTTGCAGTAAATTTTCTTGATGATTTAATTTATTAGCTAATACACTTTTATTGTTACTTGTATTACTCCAACGTTCACGAAGTTGAAATTGTTGATCTAAGTCGAAGTTTAAATCGTAATTAGATTCCAAATCATTAATTTGTTGTTCCAAATCATTAATTTCTTCACTAATTGATTCACTGTAATCAATTTCTTTTGTCTTAACCAAGAAAGTACCAATAATAAATATGACAGTTAAGATTGCAAATATAACTCCGAAAATTAAATTTTGTGTCACAAATGAGAATAGTGTTAAACCCAGACCAACTATAGATAACACTATAAAACTTAATCTAAGCCACCAATTTCGCTTTTGCTTTCTTTCTTTATCAGAATTAAAAGTATCTTTAAGTTTGTTATACAGATTCTCTTTCTCATGTAGTTCTAACTTTTGTTGATTATATTGTTTCTTTTTATCTAGTGAATCTTCAGAAACTAAATCTTTTTCCAAGTTTTCTATTTCCTGAGATAGCATATTTTGTTCAATTTGATTTTCATCAATAGCTCTTTCAATTTGTTGTTTTAACACTTTTTGTTCATTTCGCGTCTTGATAGTTTCACTAACATAATTCTTCATAGATTCAGAGGTATCTGTATTGTGATAAACTTCTTGCCAACCAATACTTGTTTTCAAATCAGCTTCTTGACGCTCGTAATCATCAATTTCTTGCTTAAGTGAAGAAGATTTCATTTCAGCTTGTTGAATTTCATTTTCATCACGAGTTAAATGATAAATATGATTAGCTGTATCTTCGTTCAAAGCAGGAATTGTATTAAATTCATTCTCTAATTGTTTTAATTTCTCTTCACGCAAACTTATATCTCTAGCTAGAGATTGTTTGTAATTTGAAGCAGTTTCATAACGCTCGATCCCTTTTTCCGGAAAACTTAATGGCTCAATATTAAGTTTTTGCTCTAAATCTTTCCATTCTTGGGCCTGTTCATGAATAGCAAGTTGCTTTTGTTTACTTTCATGCATTTTTGATAATTGGTTTAGATTGGCTTTTAAATGTTCCAAATGACGTTGTGATTTATCTCTATCATCAACTAAACGATGATAATCATCTAACTTAGTCTCTTCTTCTCTTATTTGGGCTTCAAGGCTTTTCAATTCATCGAGCTGTTGATTGAGTATTGGGTTTTTTCCAGCCTTTTTATAAAGCGTGGATTTCTTTTGACTGACCATTTTATTCATCATTGTGAACTCAGAAGAACCTAATGCACCTGCTTCAAGTAAATAACTTTGTAATTGGTCCTCATCTAAGTTACGGTGAATATCTTGTAATCCAAGCACATTAAACGAGAATATACCTTGATAAGTTTTCTTAGAAATGTAATTTAATTTTTTCTTGAGCCAAGCTTCGTCTCGAATCAAACCATTTTCTAGGTAAACTTTTACATCACCTGAAATGCTACCTTTAACTCTCTCTACTACGATCTCTGATTGGTCATCTAGTATAAGCGTAAGTTTTCCCCCATACTGATTACCCATACGTGGTTCAAGTCGAGGTTCTTTTTCTTTTTTCGTTGGAAAGCCAAAAAGTATAGAATGTATGAAAGCTTGAATCGTTGATTTACCAGCTTCATTCTCACCGAAAATTTCCGTAAATTCACGGTTAAACTCTATTTTGCGATGCACAAATTGACCATAGCCATAAATCTCTAAAGATTTAATAATCATCACTTTCACCTCTCATGTCTGCCTTTAAAATGTTCTCAGCGCGATTAACAAGTTCAACAGTGTCAAACTCAGTATAATCTTCTAAATATTTGGATGCTCTAGGGTTTAAATATAATTCAGTCATCGCCTCTTCAAACACTTTATTGTCTTTGATTAAATCAGCTGAAAACTCTCTTACAAGAGGCACTTCATCCATTTGCATATATTTAAATGTGAGGGTTTCTATGATTACGAAGTGATGTTCATTTTCTTCATAGTCATCAATCATTTCTTTAATTTGACTAATGTCTTGTGAAGATATGGGTCTATCACTGTCAACATTTACAGTTAATCTATAAAAAGCCTTTCCATCAGAACGTACGCTTTCTTTGAAGGATTGAATTGCTTCATAGATACCTTGTTTTGTAAGTTTGTCTGTATTGATAGCAGCTTCTTCAAATCTAATTTGTTGCGTTGGAATAAAAGTAGCGTTTAATCGTAAATGGTCACCTTCTACCAATAAACATCCCTTAGGTCCTTGCTCACCAAAATGACGTCCTTGAATGTTTCCAGGATAGTAAATTGGTGGCATATCACTTAATTCTTGTCTTTCATGAATATGGCCAAGTGCCCAATAATGATATAGTTTTTGATTCAAATCTTCTAAAATAAATTCAGTATAGCGATTTTTAGTTGAAGATTTACTATAAGTACCGTGTAACATTCCAATATGAATACCTTTTTTACCTTGGCTAGATGGATACTCATCAATTTTATTTTCATAACTTGTATCATGTTGATAGCTAAAACCATGAACAAAAATTGTCTCTCCATCTTTTGTGATAGCTTGATATGTTTCTACTCTATTTGAGAAGACCGAAACATTATCTGGCCAATCATTAGTAATTTTTTCAGTAAGTGGATCATGATTACCATGACTTATGTAAACGAAAATTTGTTCTTTTTCTAATCGCTTAAATTGTTCTTTCAAGAATACTTCAGCACGCAACGTACGATTCTCACTATCAAATAAATCTCCAACGATGAGAACAAAATCAACTTCTTCTTTTAATGCTGTATCGACAATCTTCTTAAAGCTTTCATAAGCACTGTTTTGAACATCTTCAAAAATTGATGGCGCCAAATGACTTTTAGATTTAAAGGGGCTGTCGAGATGTAAATCTGCACAGTGAATAAATTTTATCATTGAAATTAGCTCCTTAATTGCATCTTCGTTTATCTTTATGTATTCCTATATTTTACCATAACTTATTTAATTGGGGCGATGAACTTATATATTAAAAAAGGGCTCTATAATAAATTGGACTGATGACTAAAAATCATCAGTCCAATTTTTATGTTTGAATACAAAAATGGCGCAATTACCTCTATAATTATTAGCTACCAAACAAAATAAAAAAGAAAGGTAATGCGCCTATGTGTAAGTCTATATTAAATACATTAAAAATTAAAGATAAAAATCTAAATTTTTCAGATGAAGTGATTGAGAAAAAA
>NZ_MAON01000021.1:0-7481 GCF_001922505.1 Staphylococcus sp. MB377
AAAGTTATTGGAAACTATTTCTTAAACCTTTTGAAACGCTAGAAGCATTTAATTATCATAAAGTCCATTTATTTAAAGAGTGGAAAACCGAAAAAGGCATTATAAATTACTTATTAGGTGTAGATATAGAATTATTTAATACATATCACTACGTTCATGAGCTAAGAAGATTATTAAAAGAAAATCAAATAGAGAAATTTAATCATAAACTCTTTTCTATTCATCTTTCAGATGTGTGTCCTAAATTACGCCCAGTCATTAGAACTTTAATACGATTAGCAGCTTTCATTGAAAATACTATGACATATTCTAACCTGACCAACGGTCCGTTAGAAGGAATTAATAATAAAATAAAACTTATTAAAAGGGTATCTTTTGGTTATAGAAATTATGATAATTTGCGTAATCGAATTATTATAACTTCGCGACTATTTGCCTCAACAACAAATATTAAGATTAAACAACCTAAGATTGCTTAATCTTAATATTTGGACTCATCAGTCCGATTTGACGTAGAGCCTATTTTTTTGAATAGCAAAATATATTGTACCGATTTTGTAACGTGCTGACGCCTAGGGGAATAGTATGAGTGAGAGACTACTGGTTCGAGTCATACCCCAGGCAAGCATGCATGGACAAAATCGTAAGGTTTTAAATATAAAGAGGACCAATCCATACAAGGATTAGTCCTCTTTTTTGAGATTGGGATTTATGTCCCAGCCTCATTTTATTTAAATAGAATTAGGGAACAATTTTTATTATGCTTAGTAAATTAGAATAACGAAAATTAAATATCATTGAATAAAAAATTATTATAAAATTGTAAATATTAATTTAGTATTACTAAATTAATATTTTTTTAAAAAACGAAAATTTATATTGTAACTACATATAAAACATGATAGGTTTTACATGAGTGTTGTGTTCAATTAATTTGAAAAATAGGGGTGTGAGTTATTTGAAGAAAAAATCAAATAAAAGATTAGATTTCTTACCAAATATCAATAACAAATATTCAATTCGAAAATTCACATTAGGGACAGCATCAATTTTAGTTGGTGCAACATTAATTTTTGGTGCTGGTCACGATGTAGCTAAAGCTGCTGAAGACACTAAAACTGAAGAAGGAGTTACAAGTAACTCAAATGAATCGGCTCAATCTTCTTCTGAAACAGCAAACACAGGAGTAGAAACTACAGAACAAGCAACAGCTGAATCACCGACAACAGAAGCACCAAGTACTGAAGAAAGCACAACAGAACAACCATCAACAGAAGAGAAAACAAGTGAAGAAAGTACAACAGAACAACCATCAACAGAAGAGAAAACAAGTGAAGAAAGTACAACAGAACAACCATCAACAGAAGAGAAAGCGAGTAAGGAAAGCACAACAGAACAACCATCAACAGAAGAGAAAACAAGTGAAGAAAGTACAACAGAACAACCATCAACAGAAGAGAAGGCAAGTAAGGAAAGTACAACAGAACAACCATCAACAGAAGAGAAAGCAAGTAAGGAAAGTACAACAGAACAACCATCAACAGAAGAGAAAGCAACTGAAGAAAGTACAACAGAACAACCATCAACAGAAGAGAAGCCAACTGAAGAAAGTACTCAAACAGATGAATTATCAGCAGAAGAAAAAGCAGCAAATGACAGTACAGAAACAAACCAACCATCACTAGACAAACATGAAACAACTAGGGATGTTATTGAGCAACCTGATGTCAGTGATTCAATTCAAAATATCTCTGAAAATTTAAATGTATCAAGTGATGATACAGTTCAAGCTCTCGAAAATGGTGGAGTAGATACATCTAATGCAACAGAAGTAGAAGCCATCGCTGCACTTGTTCAAAATGATTATGCTAATAATGATAATGAAACACCAGTTGCTACGCCGTTAAGCGTAAATTCAGCAACAGCTCGTAATGAGGAAACAACAAATACACTAAGACCAAGAATGTTCGCTGCGATGGCGTTAGCTGCCGATACACCAACAAACGATAATGTTGCAAGTCCTAAAAACAATCAAATTATTGAAGCAGATGCGATTAAAAATGGTTATATTAACTCATCTACAGATGCTACAAATGCGGCTAATACATTATCAGGACGCGCATGGATTGTAGACGAAGGAACACCTGCAACAATGTCAAATGGATTAACACCAGTTCCTGAAGGAACACCCGTTTATATGCAATGGATTGATAAAGATGGTGTGGTATCACCAATATATAAAGCGGCAACGACTAATTCATTAGGAAAATCAAATGCTTCGCAAGTTGGTCCCGGAGCCTACGCATTCGACTTAAGAGAACCATATGTAGATGCAAATGGCAAAGAACATACGTATCGTGCTGAAAATAATCAATATTATAGAATTTGGATTGAAGACTTTAAAACACATAATGGTAATACAGCAACAATGTTACGTACCGCAGGCGGTTTTTTACCCGGTTCATATGTAGATTCAATTACTAGTAATAATATTGGCCAGTTCCCATTAGCAGGTACAAATATGCAACGTACAGGTATCTTTATGGGGATTGAACCTGATGGTGAATATATGACTCGCCCACAATCTGAATGGATTCATGATACTCAAGGCGCTGACAGTCCACTTTCAACAAATTCTATCCAAGGTCGTGTATGGTTAGAAACAGGAACTGGGGGAGACTTAGCTAACTCAACAACTGGTCCAAGTTATAACCCACTTGCAAGTGATAGAATAGCAGATGGTTATACTGTAGTATTTTCTTCATTAACTGATAAAGGTGTTCAAGCATATAAAAATCAAGTAGAAAGTTTACCTAAAGCAGAACAAGCAGACGCAACAAAAACATTATTAAAAGATCATCCCGAATATATATCAGCAACGGTTTATGGTGAGACAAATGCGGATGGATATTATACTGTTCATTTCCCAACAGATAAAAAAATTAATAATGATTATATCTATGGTTACGTAATGAATCCTAATGGAGAAAAAGTACTAGGATATTCTTCATTTACCTCACCAATTTTTACTGGGGCAAATTCAAATTTATCATTTACGCCTCAAACAGCACCAGTTGCTAAACCAGTTAAGGGCGGATGGTATAATGTGAATTTTGCATTAATTCCGACAACGGACACTAAAATTGATATTGTGAAGTACAATAACACTACACAACCAGCACAACCTAAAGACACAATTGACATTGATTTAAGTGGTTCACAATTATCACCACTTCCATCTCATATAGAATGGAGAGACAGCAACGGTAATGTAGTTAAAAAAACAGATGACATTACTTCATATACTGATGGTGAACAAAAAGGTACATTTGTGGTACCAGACACAGCAAAGCCAGGCGATGTTTATACAGTATACTTAGTTTCAGGTGGTAAAGATGTAGGTTCAGATTCATTCGTAGTTGCTACTCAAGAGAAATCCTATCATCCAGAAACAGTCGAGGTTATAAAAGATTACGGAACACCAACAACTGAGGATGATGTAACAGGAGCAGTAACAATTCCAGATTATCCATCAGAAAAAGGAACACCAACAATTAAAGTAGATGATCCAAGTAAATTACCGGACGGTAATACGCCAGGTACAGTGAATGTTCCAGTAACAGTGACATATCCAGATGGCACAGAAGATCATGTGACAGTACCAGTAACAACAAACGAACAAGCAGATAACGATGCTTATCAACCAACAACAGATGGTGTAACGAAAGATCATGGCACACCAACGACAGCAGATGATGTAACAGGTTCAGTGACAATTCCGGACTATCCAGCGGATAAAGACCAACCAACAATTACGGTGGATGACGAAACACAATTACCAGACGGTAATACACCAGGTACAACAGAAGTAGATGTGACAGTGAAATATCCAGATGGTACGGAAGATCACATTAAAGTACCTGTAATAGTAGGAACAGATACAGTAGCACCAGATGCACCAACAGTGGATGTCCCAGAAGCAGGAGCAGATACAGTAACTGGAACAGGAAGTGAACCAGGCAATACAATCACTGTAACATTCCCAGATGGAACAACAGGAACAGGAACAGTAGGTGAAGATGGAAGCTGGAGTGTAGAGGTACCAGGAGGTACAGAATTAAACAACGGTGATAAAATCACAGCAGTTGAAACAGATGACGCAGGTAATGTATCAGACGAAGGCTCAGCAATAGTTGTTGATGATAGTGACGCAGATGCGGACAGTGATGCAGACGCAGACGCAGACGCAGATAGTGACGCAGATGCGGACAGCGATGCAGATGCGGACAGTGATGCAGATGCGGACAGTGATGCAGACGCAGATGCAGACGCAGACGCAGATGCTGACTCAGATGCAGACGCAGATGCGGACAGTGATGCAGATGCAGATAGCGACGCAGACGCAGATAGTGACGCAGACGCAGATAGTGACGCAGATGCGGACAGTGACGCAGATGCGGATAGCGATGCAGACGCCGATAGCGATGCAGATGCCGATAGTGACGCAGATGCAGACGCAGATGCGGACAGTGATGCAGATGCAGATAGCGACGCAGATGCAGACGCAGACTCAGACGCCGATAGCGATGCAGACGCCGATAGCGATGCAGATGCCGATAGTGACGCAGATGCGGACAGTGATGCAGATGCAGATGCAGATAGCGATGCAGACGCAGATTCAGATTCAGATGCAGACGCAGATTCAGATGCAGACGCAGACGCAGACGCAGACGCAGATGCTGACTCAGATGCAGACGCAGACGCAGATGCAGATGCAGACGCAGATGCAGACGCTGACGCTGACTCAGATGCAGATAGTGACGCAGATGCAGATAGTGACGCAGATGCGGACAGTGATGCAGATGCAGATAGCGATGCAGACGCAGATAGTGACGCAGATGCGGACAGTGATGCAGATGCAGATAGCGACGCAGACGCAGATAGTGACGCAGATGCGGACAGTGATGCAGATGCAGATAGCGACGCAGACGCAGATGCAGACGCAGACGCAGATGCTGACTCAGATGCAGACGCAGACGCAGACGCAGATTCAGATGCAGACGCAGATGCTGACTCAGATGCAGACGCAGACGCTGACGCAGATTCAGACGCAGACGCAGATTCAGACGCCGATAGCGATGCAGACGCCGATAGCGATGCAGACGCCGATAGCGATGCAGATGCAGATAGTGACGCAGATGCAGATAGTGACGCAGATGCGGACAGTGATGCAGATGCTGACAGTGATGCAGACGCAGATGCTGACTCAGATTCAGACGCAGACGCCGATAGCGATGCAGACGCCGATAGCGATGCAGATAGCGATGCAGACGCAGATAGTGACGCAGATGCGGACAGTGATGCAGATGCAGATAGCGACGCAGACGCAGATTCAGACGCAGACGCAGATGCAGATGCAGATAGTGACGCAGATGCGGACAGTGATGCAGACGCAGATGCGGACAGTGATGCAGACGCAGATGCTGACTCAGATGCAGACGCAGATAGCGATGCAGATGCCGATAGTGACGCAGATGCGGACAGTGATGCAGATGCAGATAGCGACGCAGATGCAGACGCAGACTCAGACGCAGATGCTGACTCAGATGCAGACGCAGACGCAGACGCAGACGCAGATGCAGATTCAGACGCAGACGCAGACGCAGATGCTGACTCAGATGCAGACTCAGATGCAGACGCAGATGCAGACGCAGATTCAGACGCAGATGCAGATGCAGATTCAGACGCCGATAGCGATGCAGATAGCGACGCAGACGCTGACGCAGATTCAGATGCAGATTCAGATGCAGACGCTGACGCAGATGCTGACTCAGATGCAGACGCAGACGCAGACGCAGATGCAGATTCAGACGCAGACGCAGATGCAGATGCTGACTCAGATGCAGACGCAGATTCAGACGCAGATGCAGATGCAGATTCAGACGCCGATAGCGATGCAGATAGCGACGCAGACGCTGACGCAGATTCAGATTCAGATTCAGATGCAGATGCAGACGCAGACGCAGACGCAGATGCAGACGCAGATGCAGATTCAGACGCAGACGCAGATGCTGACTCAGATGCAGACGCAGATTCAGATGCAGATGCGGACAGTGATGCAGATGCAGATAGCGACGCAGACGCAGATGCAGACGCAGACGCAGATGCGGACAGTGATGCAGACGCAGACGCAGACGCAGATGCAGATGCAGACGCAGATGCTGACTCAGATGCAGACGCAGACGCTGACGCAGATTCAGACGCAGACGCAGATTCAGACGCTGATGCAGATGCGGACAGTGATGCAGATGCAGATAGCGACGCAGATGCAGACGCAGACTCAGACGCTGATGCAGACGCCGATAGCGATGCAGACGCCGATAGCGATGCAGATGCCGATAGTGACGCAGATGCGGACAGTGATGCAGATGCTGACAGTGATGCAGACGCAGATGCTGACTCAGATGCAGACGCAGATAGCGATGCAGATGCCGATAGTGACGCAGATGCGGACAGTGATGCAGATGCAGATAGCGACGCAGATGCAGACGCAGACTCAGACGCAGATGCTGACTCAGATGCAGACGCAGACGCAGACGCAGACGCAGATGCAGATTCAGACGCAGACGCAGACGCAGATTCAGACGCTGACGCAGACGCAGATGCTGACTCAGATGCAGACGCAGATTCAGATGCAGATGCGGACAGTGATGCAGATGCAGATAGCGACGCAGACGCAGATAGTGACGCAGATGCGGACAGTGATGCAGATGCAGATAGCGACGCAGACGCAGATGCAGACGCAGACGCTGACGCAGATTCAGACGCAGACGCAGATTCAGACGCTGATGCAGATGCAGACGCAGATGCTGACGCAGATTCAGACGCAGACGCAGATTCAGACGCAGACGCAGATTCAGACGCAGATGCAGATGCGGACAGTGATGCAGATGCAGATAGCGACGCAGATGCAGACGCAGACTCAGACGCTGATGCAGACGCCGATAGCGATGCAGACGCAGATAGCGATGCAGATGCAGACGCAGACGCTGACTCAGATGCAGACGCAGATAGCGATGCAGATGCTGACTCAGATGCAGATGCTGACTCAGATGCAGACGCAGATAGCGATGCAGATGCTGACTCAGATGCAGATGCAGATAGCGACGCAGATGCAGACGCAGACTCAGACGCAGATGCTGACTCAGATGCAGACGCAGACGCAGATGCAGATGCAGACGCAGACGCAGATGCAGATGCTGACTCAGATGCAGACGCAGATTCAGACGCAGATGCAGATGCAGATTCAGACGCCGATAGCGATGCAGATAGCGACGCAGACGCTGACGCAGATGCTGACTCAGATGCCGATAAAGATCATAATGACAAAGCAGATAAACCAAATAATAAAGAGTTACCAGATACTGGTAATGATGCTCAAAATAATGCCACATTATTTGGTTCACTATTCGCTGCGCTTG